>CAYNGQ010000327.1:0-3491 GCA_964396735.1 uncultured Solirubrobacteraceae bacterium
TCCTCCGATCAAGGCCTGCCAAGCAACCCGTAGGATTGCCGATCACAATGCCCTGCACCCCCACACCCGACATCTTCAAGGCCTACGACATCCGCGGCCTCTACGGCGAGCAGATCGACGGCGAGATCGCCGAGTCGATCGGCCGCGCCTTCGCACGCGTGCTCGCGCAGCTGGAGAGCAAGCCCGTGGGCGAGCTGCGCGTGGGACTCGGGCGCGATATGCGCCTCACGGCGCCGGAGCTTGCGGCGCGCTACAGGGAGGGCCTGCTGGCCGAGGGGGTGCATGTACTCGACGCCGGGCAGGTCGGCACCGAGATGCTCTACTACCTCGTCGGCTCGCGCGAGCTGGACGGCGGGCTGATGTGCACTGCCTCGCACAACCCGAAGGCCTACACCGGCTGCAAGCTGGTGCGCGAGGGGGCGCTGGCGCTGTCGGGCGACAGCGGCATCCAGGACATCCGCCGGCTGATCGAGGCCGGGCTCGACGGGGATGGAAGCCCCCCCGCCCGCGGGACGGTCGAGGAGGTGGACGTCTACGCCGAGTTCCAGGAGGCGGCGCTGGGCTTCATCGATCCCGAGACGATCCGCTCGGTGGCCAAACCGCTGAAAGTGGTGGTCGATGGCGGCAACGGGATGGCCGGCCCGATGGTTGGGCCACTGCTGGAGGGGTTGGGGCTGGAGCTGATCGAGACCTACTGGACCCCCGACGGCAACTTCCCCGACCACGAGCCCAACCCGCTGCTGCCCGAGAACCGGCAGTTCGCGATCGACAAGGTGCTCGCCAGCGGCGCCGACCTCGGGATCGCGTGGGATGGAGATGCCGACCGCTGCTTCTTCATCGACGATACCGGCCGCTTCGTCGACGGCGACTTCCTCACCGCGCTGCTGGCGGAGTCGCTGCTTGTCAAGAAATCGGACCCCACCCACCCCGAGGCAATCCTCTACGACGTGCGCGCCTCGCGTGCGGTGCCCGACACGGTGCGGCGCGCTGGCGGGACGCCGTACGTCAACCGCGTGGGGCACGCCTTCTTCAAGACGCGCATGCGCGCGGAGGGCTCGCTGTTCGGCGGCGAGGTGTCCGGGCACTACTACTTCCGCGACTTCTACTGCGCCGACTCCGGCACGCTGCCGGCGCTGTTGATTCTCGAGCAGCTCTCACGCACCGGCCAGCGCATATCCGAGCTGCTGGCGCCCTACCGTGAGCGCTACTTCATATCCGGGGAGATCAACTCCGAGGTGGCTGACCAGCAGGGCAAGATGGAGGAGATCGCTGCGCGCTACGCCGACGCCGAGCAGAGCCATCTCGACGGGATCTCGATCGACTACGAGGATTGGCACTTCAACGTGCGCCCCTCCAACACCGAGCCGCTGCTGCGCCTCTGCCTGGAGTCGCTGCGCTCCCACGAGGACATGGAGCGCCGCCGCGACGAGGTGCTGGCGCTGATCCGCTCATGAGCCCCACGCCCACAGACCGAAGCCGGGAGACACGCGCCTCCGGCGAGAATCCCCGTTTCGGCCAGCAGGAGCAGGCGCAGGAGGCCGCCTCGCTGGAGCGCGCCGCAGGGGAGGGGATCCATCGCCTAGCGATCCCCACCCCCTTCGCGGTGGGCCGCGTCAACGCCTACCTGATCGAGGACGACCCGCTGACGCTGGTCGACTCAGGGCCCAACTCCGCCAAGGCGCTCGACGAGCTCGAACGGGCGCTCGCCGCCCGTGGGCATGCGATCGAGGACCTGCAGCTGCTGGTCATCACTCATCAGCACATCGACCACATCGGCCTCGCCGCAATCCTCGCGCGGCGCTCCGGCGCACAGGTGGCAGCTCTGGAGGGCCTCGACCGCCGGCTGCGCGACTTCCGCAGCGAGTCCGAGCTCGACGACCGCTTCGCGGCGCGCATCATGCTGCGCCACGGGGTGCCCACCGACGTCGTCACCGCACTGCGCGCGGTCTCCGCCAGCTTCCGCGCGTGGGGCTGCACCGTCGAGGTCGATCGCCCGCTCGCGGCGGGCGAGGCCCTTGAGCTACGCGACCGCACGCTGCGCGTGCTGCACCGCCCCGGCCACAGCCCCTCGGACACGGTCTTCCACGACGAACGCCGCTCGCTGCTGATCGCCGGCGATCACCTGCTCTCGCACATCTCGTCCAACCCACTGATCGCGCGGCCGCTGGAGGTGGAGGGCGACTACGCCGGGGATCGCCCACAGGCGCTGATCGCCTATCTCGACTCCCTGCAGCAGACGCGCGCGATGGATCTCGAGCTGGTGCTCGGCGGCCACGGCGCCCCGATCACCGACCACGCCACGCTGATCGACGAGCGTTTGCGTATGCACGAACGGCGCGCCACAAAGATCCACGGCCTGATCGCCGAGCGGCCCCGCACCGCCTACGAGCTCGCACACGCACTGTGGGGCAACGTCGCGGTCACACAGGCCTACCTGACGATCTCTGAGGTGCTCGGCCACGTCGATCTGCTGCTGCGCGACGAGCGCGCGGTGGAACAGATCCAGGACGGGATCGCCCGGTTCGAGGCGGCGTAGCTTCGACCTCAGGCGTTCTGAGCGCTCTCGATCTCCGCCAGGTGCTCGACGTTCGCGCGATCCTCCACCTTCGTCGAGGGCACTCCCGCAAACCAGGCGTCGAGGATCTCGCGAAGCTCCGCCTCGGAGGTCGAGCGCAGGCTGAGCACCAGCGCGTTGGCGTCATTCCAGCGGCGCGCGCCCGCCGCCGTCGCGGCGTCGGCACATAGCGCGGCGCGGACTCCGGCCACCTTGTTGGCGGCGATCGAGGCCCCAGTGCCGGTCCAGCAGCACACCACCGCCAACTCGGCGAGCCCCTTGGCAACCTCGCGTGCCGCCGCCTCCGAGGCCCACGCCCAATCCTCGCGCTCGCCCATCTCAGCCACCGCCAGCGCACCGTGCGCGCTCACCTTGTGACCGCGGCGCTCCAGCTCCTGCACCAGAGTGCTTGCGACCCCCACCCGTTCGTCTGCGGAGACCGCGATGCGCATCTGCACATCCTTCCAGATGCCCCAGAAACGACAACGTGCGCTAAAGTCTTTGACAGTTCGCTGATTGGACGTACAGGACAGACGTGGTCGGCAGGCAGGCACAGAGTGAGGGGATCGATGTGGTCGCACCGAACGGGGAGGTAGTGGTGGACAGCGCCACTGCCAACCCGCACCTGAACGTCTTCGACCCCTACCGCGACCTCGGGCGCACCCACGAGGACCAGCTGACGCGCGCAGCGATGATCGTGCTGCGGCTGGTGCCGCTCGCCCGCGAGACGCTGCTGCGCTCGATCGGCGAGCCCTCGCAGAGCGAGCTGCCCGACTGCACGGTGGACATGCAGGCAACGCACATCGTCGACGCCTCCGAGGAGAGCGCCGCCGGCGGCGAGGTCAAGCGCGGACGGCTGGTGAGCGTGTTCCTCACGCCCGACACCGAACCCGCGGAGGGCGACGGCGAGGTCAAAGACACCAGCCGCGGGCAGCGC
>CAYNGQ010000328.1:0-14143 GCA_964396735.1 uncultured Solirubrobacteraceae bacterium
GAGATTGAGTCGGAGTCGACCGACTCGCTCTAGCTGATCGTATGGCGCGCTTTCTGGTTGACGCGAACGTCCTCTCGGAGGCGACCAAGCCCGCCCCGGACGAGCGTGTTGTCGAGTGGCTTGGGCACAACGAGCCCGAGGTCGCGGTCGATCCGATCATCCTGGGCGAGATCCGTTTCGGCATCCTGCTGCTCCCGCGCGGTCGTCGCCGAAGCCGGCTGGAGCGCTGGTTCGAGGACGGAGTGCAGAGGTTGCAGTGCATCCCGTGGGAGGCCTCGACGGGCCTGCGCTGGGTCGAGCTACTCGCGACACTTCGCGCACAAGGGCGCGCGATGCCGATCAAGGACAGCTTCATCGCCGCGACCGCGCTGGCGCACGATCTGGCGGTTGTGACCCTCAACCGACGCGATTTCGATGCTGCCGGTGTGATAATCGTCGACCCGGTGGTAGAGCCTGGCTACTGATGTTCGCTTGGTCCGGGCGCAGCCAATGGAGGCACCAGTGGACTTCCCCCGCTTCTGTGGAGAAAAATACCAAACCGGAGGCAGATCAGTCTTTGGGTGGAGGCCAAGGCTTGTTTGGGTCCCCAGGTAGGTCGCCGCGGGAGGTTACGACTTTCTTGAGGCCGGCACCGGGGGAGAACTTGGGGACTCTGGATGCTGTGATTTTGACGCGCTCGCCAGTGCGTGGGTTGACGCCCCGACGCGCGGCGCGTTTGACGACGGAGAACTTTCCGAAGCCGGTGATGGTCACCTCGTCGCCTTTTTTGAGTGTCTTGGCGATAGTGTCCACGAACGACTCAACGGCGCGCTGCGAATCGGCCTTCGTGAGACCGCTCTCTGCTGCTATCGCGTCGATCAGTTCTGACTTGTTCATTTTGCTACGCCTCTATCGCGCCCGATTGTCGTCCCTGAACCGTCACGCTCGTCAGCGTACCCATATTGTGATCGTGATCATCCATCATGCCTCATCGGTGTCCGCGTCACCGGAGTGCGACTTCGTCTCACGGTCGCATGTGTGCGACTGCCATAGCGAGTCGTCGAGCTTCTCTCCGGCCATGAGCAGGTAGCTCACGGCGGTTGCGATCTTGCGCTCATCACTAGGGGAAGCAGGCGTTCGCACACCCAGTCGTTCGTACAGCTCGAGGCGGTGTAGATCGATCGCTGCACGTACCTCTGCCCCCCATCGGATGGCCGCTCCGGTCATCGGAAGATGAAGCAGGTAGGCGAGGAAAAACGGCGCTAGATACATCCATGACAACTCCCATGGCTGAGGCCGATGTACTGCCTCATCCACTAGCAGCGCGATCCCAACGAGAATCGCTCCGATCACAGCGTTCATCGACACATTGACGTCAATCCGCGCTTCGATTAGAGGTTCGCGCGCTGTCTTGGTCATAAGCATCTCTATACGCGGGTAGGCAACGACATCGTCGAGCCCGTACCGTGCGTCGGCGTGGCTCTCGAACGCGCGAACCGCGTTGCCAAACGAGGTTGGCAGTATTCGTGTGCGGTTGGCAGGGAAGGATCGGTCGAGCTCCCAAGCCGCACGCCCGCGGGCCATCCCGTCCATCTTGTCGTTTTCCTTCTTACCTCGGATCCTGTCGAATCGCTTCTGCTGGCGCTTGAGGAGTCGGCAATACATCGCGCGAACAAGCGGAGCGTCTTTGCACGTCACGAGAGGATATCCCTCAAAGAAGCGCATAAGTGAGTAGTTCAGCCCAGACAACGCCAAGGCAGTTAGAAGCGCGAGAACTCCAAGAGTTACTAGTTTCGCCGTGATTGTATCCGCCGCGAAGTCGTGCGGAACGTAGCTATGACTTGCAGTCGCCCAGAGGATAAGCCAGGAGAAGGACGCCGGCAGGAAGAAGCCGACCAGGAAGTAACGACTAAAGATCCCTGTGATGTCGTCAGTAAGACTGATGGCGCGCAGTCTAGCCGAACGTTGCCCGACGAAGTGCTCAGCCACATATCCAGTGTTGGGATTGCGCCGCTTGTCCGATCGACGAACGTCCTCTCGAACGGGCCGCGCCCCGATGGCTGAAGGATGAGCCATTGCCGGAGTAGCCGGGGTTGCCGGCGCCGGTTGCCCGAAATGCGCCTACGGCAAGTCGCTACACCATGACCACGGAGAGTGCGGCGTGGGCCTCCGCCATCTGGTTGTAGTCGTCGTCTTGCGTGATGACGGGTAGCCCGTGCTCGACCGCCGTAGCGGCGATCAGTGCGTCGGTGAGCTTGACTGTCCGCTGGATGCCGGCTGTGCGGCAATCTGCGACGAGCCTGGCCCAGGCGGTCATCACGGCCTCGCTGATCGGGATCGGGTCGGCGGTGCGGGCGAGAGCGAGCGTGTCGGCGCGTCTTGCCCTGGAGTGGTCGTCTATGGCGGCGAGCACGCCGAGTTGTAGCTCGCCGATGCTCACCACGGAGACAGCGACTTGGTCTGGGAGGTCGCCAAGCGGTCGTCCGCTCTCACGGGCGATGAATACAGAGGTGTCGAGCAGCCCGACTGCGGGGGTGCTCAAAGTTCGTCCAGCGTGTGGCCTACGAGCGCACCCAGCTCCCGTGTGAGATCCGGGTCTGCGGCGCGGGTCTGCAGCTCGCGCTTCAGTTTTGCCCCCGATAGCCGGCGCGTGCGTTGCTGGTGCGGAACGATGTCCGCGATCGGCTCTCCGTGCACGGTCAGCGTCACGCGCTCGCCCGCTCGTACGGCGTCGATCACCTGCCCGGTCTGGTTGCGTAGCTCACGTACCCCGACGTTCATGTGCGACAGCGTAGCACGTACAGCTATCTGAACCAGCGCTCGTCAGTCGGGAACGTTGCGTGGGTTCGACTCCCGCCGTCTCTACTTTTCGGACGAGCAGATCGTCCGCTCGCACCGCCTGACGCTGCCGGCCAGCTGATCCCTGGCGCCGGGCCTGTGCATGGCGCGCGCGTGATCGTAAACGCGGTCGTGCCGCCTATGGGGAGCTGGCGACGCGTCCACCGCCGTCCGGGTGCTCCAGCGCGAGCACCATCAGCCCCACCCAGGTGTCGACAAGCGTTGCGTCGTCCACCTGGGGTGGGATGCCGAGAACGTCCCGCAGCAGGCGGGAGGAGAGGAGCGACCCGAGGCCGATGGCGGCGATGGCGGCCGCCTCCTCGTCCGCGATCGGACGCTCCGAGCGTTCGGCGATCCATGTGGCGAAGCCGTTGAAGGTGGAGCTCACAAGCTGGTCGACCGCGGTCTTCAGCAGCTGCGGTTGGTGGCGTGCTTCGGAGGCGAGGATGCGCAGCAGCTCCGACTCGCTGTCGAGCTCGGCGAGGATGTAGCGCGCGGTCAACGTCAGTTCGGCCTTGAGGTCTCCCAGCGATCCGAGCACATGCCGGATCTCGCGGAGCGCGCCGAGTCGCGCGAGCTGGCGCTCGATACCGGCGGCGAGCACCGCTTCCTTGCTGGCGAAGTGGTGGTAGATGCCCCCTGCTCCCGGCGTGAGCCCGGCGGCGGCCTCGATCTTGGCGATGCTGGTGGCGGTGTAGCCGTGTTCGCTGAACAGGCGCATCGCCTCGTCGACGATGCGCTCGCGGGTCGTGCCCGGCGCGGGGTTGTCCAAGCGCTTGCCAGTTGTGCTTGACATCGGCCTGGCTAAGTATACACTTAGGTGACATCAGTCAATGATGAGGAGGATGTGGGAGGGGACGAGGAGGAGGGTGAGACGGTGTGGAAGAGCAGGTGGAGTCGATAGATAGAGGTAGTCAGCAGATAGAGAAGGAGACGTGTTTGATGTCCAACGCCGGGTTTCCCCCAGATGCACCTGACGCAATGCCGAAGCGCGATGGCATCGACCGTGGGCGTTTGCGGCGCACCGCCCCGCTGATGGGCCTCACCGCCCGCACCGCCGGTGAGGCAGTGGTGGTGGGGCTGCGCAGCAAGCTAACCGGCGCCGACAGCACCGAGTTCCACGTCCGCACCGCGGAGCGCTACGCCGAGCTGCTCGGTCGCTCCAAGGGCGCACTGATGAAGGCCGGGCAGATGCTGTCGTTCGTCTCGGCCAGCCCTGCGATTCCGGCGGAGTTTCAATCGATCTATCAGGCAGCATTGACGCGGCTGCGCGACGGAGCGCCGCCGATGGCGCCGGAGCTTGCGCGTACGGTGCTCGAGCGCGAGCTCGGCCGGTCGACCGAGAGCGTGTTCGCACAGTTCGAGTGGGAGCCCTTGGCGGCGGCCTCGATTGGCGAGGTACACGCCGCGCGGCTGCACGACGGTCGCGCCGTCGCGGTGAAGATCCAGTACCCAGGAGTGGCGGGCGCGATCGAGGCCGACCTGAAGAACACCGAGCTGCTTTCCACGTTTCTCGGCTTGATGTTTGGTTTGTCCCCGAGGAAAATCAGCTTCGACCTGCGTGGCGCGGCGCGCGAGATGAGCGATCGCATTACCGAGGAGCTCGACTACTGCCTGGAGGCGGCCAACCAGAGCGAGTTTGCCGACATCTACCGTGGACATCCTTTCATCCACGTGCCGGAGGTGATCGGTGAGCTGTGCACCGATCGCATACTGACCCAGGAGCTCGTGCAGGGCAAATCCTGGAGCGATGCCCTCAGCTCCCGGCAGGAGCTGCGCGAGCAGTGGGCGGAGGCGATCTGGCGCTTCATCTATGCCACCCATCACCGTTTCCGTGTGTTCAACGCCGATCCGCACCCCGGTAACTATCTGTTCCACGACGATGGGGGTGTGAGCTTCATGGACTTCGGCTGCGTGAAGCGCTTCGAGCGCGAGCAGAGCGAGATGATGAACGCGGTCGCGCGCGAATGCTTCAGGGGCGACGTGCTCGGGACCTGGCGGGCGAGTGTCGAGGGCGGGTTCTGGCGATCCTCGGATCCGGTTACCCCCGAGGAGGTGTTCACATACTGGCACGAGCCGTGGGAAATGTGGTGGGCAGAGCAGCCATTCACAGTCACCCCGGAGTATGTGGCCAGGTGGATCGAACGCAAGTTTTCGCCGACCGGTCCCTCTGCCAACGCTTTTCGATACATCACCGCATCGCCTGACTACACGATCATGAGCCGGATCGAGATGGCCGCGGCATCCTTGATCGCCGAGCTGGGTGCCACCAACTACTGGGGATCGATCGCGGCCGAGTTCTTCGAGGGCGCGGCTCCGTTCACCGCCATGGGCAAGCTCGACCGCGCATTCTTCGAGGACCGTCAGGAGGCGGCGAGCAGCAATGCCTGACATGGCGCTGGGAAGGGTTCCGTGCGGTGCGGCGGAGCGAGCCGAATGTGCTTGGGCGTCGCGGCGGTTCCAGTGGGTAGCTATGGAGAGCAGCCATGCCTGATTGGACGGCCTGGCCGTTCCCGCCTGAGGACCCCTATCCGGCCTACCACGCCGCCTGCGCTCAGGCGCCCGTCCAGTGGAACGAGCGGCTCGGTGCTCACCTGGTGCTCTCTCATGAGCACGCGGCGGCAGTGCTGCGCGGTCCCGAGTGGAGCTCCGACCCTCGTAACAGCCCCCAGCTGCTCGCCGCCCTCGGCGGCCCAGGGTCTGGTGCGGCGCTGTGGAGCGAGTCGCTGCTGATGAGTGACCCGCCGACCCACACGCGGCTGAGGAGCGCCGTCAACCGTTTCTTCACCCCCCGGGCAGTGCAGCGGATTCGTGGGCGTGTCGCGGCGATCGTGGACGCGGCGTTTGCGCCACTCGCAGAAGGCGAGCGGATCGAGCTGATGAGCGAGCTTGCCTACCCGATCCCACTGGCGGTGATCGCCGAGCTGTTTGACGTCGGCCTCGAGGGTGCAGAACTGCTTCGCTCGGAGACCCCCACGCTTGCGCGGATGCTCGAGCTCGACCCAACGCCCGCGGAGCTCGAGGCGATCGGCACGGCGGCGATGACCGTGATGCTGTTTCTCGTCCCGCTCGTCGCGCAGCGGCGCGGAGATCCGGGCGAGGACCTCTTGAGCGCGTTGATCCATCCCCCCGACGGCGGCGTGGGGCTGGAGACCGAGGAGATCATCACGATGTGCCTGTTGTTGCTGGCCGCCGGCCATGAGACGACATCGAACCTGATCGGCAATGGTACGGTCGCGCTGTTTGAGCATCCCGAGCAGCTCGACTGGTTGAGGCGCCACCCCGACCAATCCGCTGGAGCCGTCGAGGAGCTGTTGCGCTACGACAACCCCGTCCAGGTCGCCTCCCGCGTTGCCCACCGCGACCTCACGCTCGGCGGAGTCAAAGTGCGCGAGGGGCAACAGGCGCTCGTCGTCCTCGGCGCCGCCAACCGCGATCCCGAGCGCTATCCCGACCCGGATTGCCTGGACCTGACACGCACCGGGCCGCCTCATCTGGCTTTCGGCAACGGCCCGCACTACTGCGTCGGCGCCGGCCTCGCCCGACTGGAGGCGCAGGAGACGTTCAACCGCCTCGCGCAGTTGGCATTGAGACCGAGAGCTGGCAGCTGGTTGCATTGCCGTGAGCCCTCCCGCACCTTCCGGCGGCTGCGGAGCCTGCACATGACAGAGGGCGTGACACTGCCGGCTGGTCGAGTTTGAGCAGCTGAGTACAAGCAGCTGTAGTACAACTACACCGAGCGTGCGTTCATCGCCGGGTCGCACCTCCGCGCCTCGGCGAACGTCACGAGGCGCCGGCGATCCTCGTCCCAGAGCTTGAGCGCGACGGCGCGTAGGGCATCCCAGAGACGGAGCGTCGGCACCGTTTGGAAGATCGCGTTCTCATCGTGCGCCCGCCGCAGGTTGTAGTTGGGGATGCGCGCATTCAGGTGGTGCACGTGGTGGTAGCCGATGCTACCGGTGCAGAAGCGCAGCGGAGCCGAGAGCTTCAGATACGAGCTGCCCCGCAGCGCCGCGTCGCGGTAGTTCCACTCCTCGCCGCTCTCCCAGTAGGCGTCCTCGAACTGGTGCTGAACATAGAACAGCCAGATGCCGATCGAGCCGGCGAGCAGTGCGGGGGGACCGCACACGAGCAGGTAGTCACGCCAGCCGATCGTCACGCAGAGGAGGCTCACGATCACGGCGAGCGCCACGTCTGTGGCGAGCACGCTGCGGCGCATGCGCGGGCGGGCGTTGCGAGCGACGATGCGCGGCCCGATGATCATCGCGACGATCGGTCCGAGACCGAACATGATCAGCGGGTTGCGCAGCAGCCGGTAGCCGAGCCGGCCACGCCACGGCAGCGCCCGGTATTCCGCGATGGTCAGCGTGCGGACGTCTCCGGTGCCGCGGCGCTCGAGGTCACCGGAGCTCGCGTGGTGGACCGCATGGTCGTGGCGCCAGCGAACGAAGGGCGAGTACAGCAACAGGCCCGTCGCGATGCCCAGCCAGGCGTTGGCGCGCCTCGACTGCAGAAAGGACCCGTGTGTGCAGTCGTGGAAGACGATGAACGTGCGCACCAGGAAGATCGCAGTCGGGACGATCAGGGCCAGCGTCAGTAGGTAGGACACTCCGAGCAACAGGTACATCGCAACTGACAGGCCGAGATACGGCGCGACCGATGTAGCGAGGCACAGCAGTGCCCGCGGGTGGTTGGCCTTGGCGTAAGGGGCGAGTTGCTCGCGCCACTGGCGCGGGTCGTCCTCCATCTCAAGGCCTGCGACGTGATCCGCCGATGCCGCAGGGTCAACCAGGAGAGTCACAGCACCAACCGTACTGCATACGGACAGGGTAAAACTACTGATGTCTCACGTGGGTTTCTCCTGTGAGGCGGTGGAGGCGGTGGCTGGTGGGGTCGGCCCGACCGCAGCTGCTCGGCCTAACCCCCCGGCCTAACCCCCCAGGCCGTGGCGCCGATCGGTTGCGTGTTATGCCCGCGCGCCCGCCTGGGGGTCGAGGCGGGACATGCTCACCGCGACGTTCAGCTGCGAGGTGGCCCCGCCGAGGTAGAGGCCCTTCACCGGGGGCACGTCGGCGTAGAAGCGCCCGTGCCCGATCTTCACGTGGGTCTCGTCCGCGAGGCGGCGGTTGGTGGGGTCGGCTCCTACCCACACAGGCTCGCCGTGGGCCGATGGGTTGGAGTCTCCGGGGAGCAATACCTCCAGCCAGGCGTGGGTGTCGACCTCCACCGAGTCGCCGCTCCCATCCGCCGGCGCCGCCCACAGGTAGCCCGACACGTAGCGGGCGGCGATCCCGCGCCGGCGCAGCAGCACCAGCGAGAGGTGCACGAAGTCCTGGCACACCCCCGCGCCGGCCTGCAGCAGGTCGCGGACGCTCGAGCCTACGTATGTGACCCCTGGTCGGTAGTCGAAGCGGTCGGGTACCAGCTGGCACAGCCGTTCCACCGCCTGCAGCGGGCTGTCGGTGTCGAGCTGCTCGTCCAGCTCCCGCAAGCCATCGATCGCCGGCTGGTCGTGCCACGGCAGCGCGAACTCACCTGCGGCATCCTGGTAGGAGCCGCTGCGCAGGCTCGCCCACGAGCCCGCCGGTGGGGTGGAGGGTTCGGAGGTCACGACCCGCGCGCGCACGTCGATCGTCAGCCGGTCGTGGTCGGTGGGAACGCCGAACTCCAGCACCTCGGTGCCGAAGTAGTCGAGGTGGCGGCTCACGCGCGCCTCGGGGTCGATGCGGGTGTGGAACTCGTCGCAGCGCTGCGAGGAGGTCGTCGCCGGGCGCACCCGCAGCGCGTTCAGGTTGTCCGTCACGGTGGCGCCGTAGCGGTACTCGGTCAGGTAGCGGATGGCGAAGTGCACTATCGCCGCTCCCCCGCCGGGGTCGCCCCCGCGAAGTACCGCTCCGCCACGTCCTGGTCGAGGCGGGCCAACTCCTGCTGGGTGCGCTCGCAGATCCCGGTCAGCTCCGCCCCTTCGGGCAGCGTGCGGCGCTGGAAGTCCAGATCGGCCGCCAGACGGCTGACGCGCAGCACCGGCTTGGAGTTGCGCGGGCCGGCGTCGGCGGCGGTGAACACCTCGTGCAGCGTGTCCACGCACGCCGCCACGCTGTCGGGGTAGGCGCGCTCGAACAGCAGGAAGCGGGCGACGGGCTGGGCGTTGGGCGGGGCCGTCACCGCGCGCAGGTAGGCATGGAAGCCTCCCACCGCCTGCAGCAGGATCAGCGCGTGCCCGTCCCCGGGGGCCGCCTCCCCCGGGGGCAGCGCGATCCGCAGCATCCGCAGCACCATGTCCGCGACCTCGATCATGCCCCCCGCGTCGAGGAAGCACTTCGCTTCGTCGCGCAACATCGAGCGGTCGGCCACGCCCCAGATCAGCGCGGTGCGCTGCTTGACGTACTGCGAGGCGAGGTAGGGGCCGGCCGGGGCCGCGGTCTCGAATCCCGCCCGGGCGAGCGGGGCGGGCGGGCCCCAATCAACCCCGCCGCGCAAGCCGAGCGCGGTGGTGTTGATCGCCTCCCACATCTCCGCGCTGATCACATCGCGCACCGTGCGCGCCCCCTCGCGCGCGCGCTCGATGCTCGCCAGCATCGAGCCCGGTCGCCGTGCGTCGAGCGTCAGGCCGCCGAGCGCCTGGCCACCCGACCCCCCGTCGAGCTCGGTGTCGCCGAGCATCGCCAGCAGCCCGTGCGAGCCGAAGCTGACGCCCGGCACGCGGTCGGAGGTGCCCTGCAGCTCGGCCTGGAACACCGCCTCCACCGCGCGCGCGGTGAACTCGGCGCGCGCCAGGTTGCGGCCCAGCCAGTACAGCTCGTGGGCGATCCTCGCGAGCATCAGCCGGGGGACTCCTGCTGCTGTTGTTGCTGCTGGCCGGTCCACGCGCCGTAGCGCAGGTCGGGCAGCGCCGGCGGCGTCGTGTCGGCGATCGTCGGCCCCGCCTGGTCGGCGTCGTCGCCGTCCTGCAGCACCCACGTGTCCTTCGACCCGCCACCGCGCGAGGAGTTGACGATCATCGACCCCTCCTCCAGCGCCACGCGCGTGAGGCCGCCGGGGACGATGTCGATGTGCTCGCCGAACACGGCGAACGGCCGCAGATCCACGTGGCAGGGACGCAGCCCGCCTTCGCCGTCCACGGTCGGCACGGTCGAGAGGCGTACGAGGTCCTGGGCGATCCACCGTTCGGGGTGCGCGCGGATCACCTCCTTCATCCGCTCCAGCTCATGCTCCTCGGCGTGCGGGCCGATCAGCACGCCGCGGCCCCCCGACTCGCCGGTCGGCTTCACCACCAGTTGCTCGATGCGGCCGAGCACGTGCTCCAGCACTTCCGGCTCGGACAGCAGGTAGGTGCGGACGTTCTCGAGGATCGGCTCCTCCGCGAGGTAGAAGCGGATCATCTCCGGGACGAAGCAGTAGATCGCCTTGTCGTCTGCGACCCCGGTGCCGAACGCGTTGGCGATCGCCACGCTGCCGGCGCGGTAGGCCCGCACCAGGCCGGGCACCCCCAGCAGCGAGTCGGGGCGGAACTCCAGCGGGTCGACGAAGTCGTCGTCCAGGCGCCGGTAGACCGCGTGCACGCGTTCCAGGCCGCGCGTCGTGCGCATGTAGAGCACGTCGTCGCGCACCACCAGATCCGAGGCCTCCACCAGCTCGACGCCCATCTGCCGGGCGAGGAAGGCGTGCTCGAAGTAGGCGGGATTGGCTGGCCCCGGCGTCCACACGACGACCGTCGCCTCGCTCTCGGTCGATGGCGCCACCGAGCGCAGCGCGCTCAGCAGCAGCTGCGGGTAGTGGTCCACCGGGCGCACGCGGTAGGAGGCGAACAGCTCGGGCACCAGCTGCGCCATCGCGGCGCGGTTCTCCAGCACGTAGGAGATGCCCGAGGGGATCCGCACGTTGTCCTCGATCACCTTCCACGCGCCGTCGCTGTGGCGCACCAGGTCGCAGCCCGCCACGTGTGTGTATACGCCGCCCGGTGGCCTGATGCCGTGCACCGCGCGCGCGAAGTGTGGGCAGCCTGCGACCAGCCGCCACGGCACGAGGCCCTCGCGCACGATCTCGCGGGCGTGGTAGACGTCGTCGACGAAGTGGTTGAGCGCGCGGATGCGCTGCGCGAGGCCGCGCTTGATCTCGCGCCATTCCTCGCCGCTCAGCACGCGCGGCACGAGATCCAGCGGGAATGGTCGTTCCTTGCCGGGGTGGGCGGGGTCGTATCCGCCGCCCTCGCCGCCGGTCTCGAACGTGATCCCCTGCTGCATGAACACCGCGTCGCGGCGCCTGCCCGCCTCCAGCAGGCCCTCGGGCCCGAGGCGCTCGAGCTCGCGCACCAACGCGGCCGCCGCCGGACGCGGCGTCCCCGCGACCTCGAACAGCTCGTCGAAGAACGGCGCGCGCGGGCGGTAGCCGGCGGCAGCGGGCGTGCTCAGCGCTGAGTTCACCACGGGATTCTCCCGCGTGCCCTGCGCCTCGGCCTTCGACGGATGGAGCAATCGAGGGGGTTGCGGCTGCTCAACTGTCGCAAAGCGTCGCCCGCACGCCTCGCTCGCGGCGTCCGTCAAGTCGCCAATACCGCTCAAGCGCAGGGCTTTTGTGGCCGATGCGTTCGCGATGTCAAAGCTCTCCGTACAACTCACGGAGCGGCGACCCGCGGGCGCCGCCGGCGAGCGTGAGCGCGAGCGCCGCGCCGAGGCGTTGCGCCGCCAACGGGCTGACGAGCGTGTGCAGAAGCTCGCCGGCGCCGGCGAGCTCGCCTACCTGCGTGCCCAACTGCGGGTCGCCTCGCAACTCACTGCGCGGCTGGCCGCCACGCAGGAGATCGAGGAGATGGCGCATCTGGTGGTGGACGAGCTGCACTGCACGTTCTCCTTCTACCTTGCTGCGATCCAGCGTCTCGACCCCGATGGGATGCTGCGGCTGATTGCCGGCGCCGGGCCGCTGGCGGAGGTGATGACCGAGTTCCTGATCGTCGAGCAGCCGGTCCACGAGGGCGTCAACGGGCGCGTCGCCCGCTCCGGCAGCACCGCGCTCGTGCACGACACCGGCGTGGATCCCGACTACATCGCGCGCGATCCCACCACCGATCCGCGCTCAGAGCTGAGCGCCCCGATCTTTGTCGACGGCACCGTGTGGGGGGTGCTCAACATCGAGGCAGTCGCCCCCTCCGCCTTCGGCCAGGCCGACGCGGTGCTCGTGGAGGCGGTCGCGGCCGCCCTCGGCGCCGCCGTGCACCGCGCGGGGCTGGTGGCCGACCTCGAGCGCACCTTCACGACCACCTTGGCGGCGCTCACCTCCACCGTGGAAGCGAAGGACGACTACACAGCCTGCCACGGCGAGGACGTCGCCGACCTAGCCGAGCGCGTCGCGCTGCGCATCGGGCTCACGCGAGCGCAGGCGCGCGATGTGCGCTACGCGGCGATGCTGCACGACATCGGCAAGATCGCCGTGCCCTCCGAGATCCTGCTGAAGCCCGGCCCGCTCACCGACGAGGAGTGGGTAGTGATGCGCAGCCACGCCGCCGTCGGCGGCGAACTGGTCGGCCGCATCCCGGCCTTCGCCCATCTTGCCCCCGCCGTGCGTGCCTCCCACGAGCGCTGGGACGGGGGTGGCTACCCCGACGGCCTCGCCGGCGAGCAGATTCCGCTCGCGGCGCGCATCATCTCGGCGTGCGACACCTACGACGCGATTGTGACCACGCGGCCCTACCGCCCCGCGCGCACGCCTGAAGAGGCTGGCGAGGAGTTGCGCCGCGTCGCGGGCGCCCAGCTCGACGAGTGCGCCGTCGGCGCGCTGCTGGCTGAGCTCAATAGCCATGCTTGACGACGTTCGCCAGCGGCTCTCCGCGTAGATAACGACGCACCTGTTCGCCGACCAGCGCAAACGCGCGCCGATCCGCGGCGAGCGTGTCCCCGGCGAGGTGGGGGGTGATCAGCACCCCTGGGGCGTCCCACAGAGGGTCGCCGGGCGGAAGCGGCTCCGGGTCGGTCACGTCCAACGCGGCTCTGATGCGCCCCTCGCGCAGCAGCTGCCGCAGCGCCTGCGTGTCGAGGATCGGCCCGCGCGCGGCGTTCACCAGCAGCGCGCCGGGGCGCAGGCGAGCGAGCAGGTCGGCGTCGAGCAGCCCGGTGGTGTCCGGTGTGAGCGGCAGCAGTACCACGACGACGTCGGCGAGTGGCAGCAACCCGCCGAGGTCCTCCACTGCGTGCACACCCGCACGCGCGCGCCGCGCCACGCGAATCAGCTCGACGTCGAACGGCTCCAGCCGTCGCTCGGTGGCCGCGCCGATCGCGCCATACCCGAGGATCAACACGGTGCTGCCCGCCAGCTCGTGGGATCGCTGCCATTCCCAGCGATGCTCGCGTTGGCTGTCGCGCAGCTCGGGCAGGCGCTTCGTCGACGCGAGGATCACCGCCACCACCCACTCTGCTACCGCCGCGTTGCGGGTCCCGGCGGCGTCGCACAGCGTCACGCCGGCCGGGAGGATCGGCAGCAGCCGGTCCACACCCGCCGACAGCGTCTGGATCACGCGCAGCGCCTTCATCCGGGGCAGCAGCTCGGGGATCCGTGTGTCGCGCGCGCCGGGCACCAAGAACTCCGCGTCAACCGCCGCATCTGGCAGCTCCCCCTCGCGGGGGATGAGGTTGAGCACGCCCTCTGGCAGCTCGCCGACGGCCTCGTGACCCGGACGGTCCGGAATCCACACATTCACGCGTTTTGGAGTGTATGGGGTCTCGACCACCCCGTTCGATCCGGTGCCCCGCCTGTGGGCGTGCCCCGATCTGCTGGGCGGCGACCGAGGTCGCTACGGTGTCGCCATGTGCGCGAGCGAGGCCGACAGCGAGCGGGTCCCCCGCCAGATCGCGCTGCTGCGCGGCGTAAACGTGGGGGGCAACAACAGGGTGCCGATGGCCCACCTGCGTGAGCTGCTGCGGGAGCTCGGCTACGAGGAGGTGCGCACCCACCTGCAGAGTGGCAACGCCGTGTTCACCGCCGCCGGCACACCACCGGAGCAGGCGGCGCGGGAGATCGAAGACGTGCTTGCGAGCTCGCTCGGGCTGGGCATACGTGTGCTCGTACGCACCGCCGAGGAGCTTGCACGGGTGGTCAGCGCCAACCCGCTGCCCGAGGCGGTCGCCGAGCCCTCGCGGCTGCTTGTCACCTTCCTCTCGGCCTCGCCCGACCCCGAGCGGCTGCGGGAGCTCGACCCGGTTGATTTTGAGCCCGACCTGTTCGGCTTCGGAGAGCGCGAGATCTACGTTTGGTGCCCCGAAGGGGTGCGCACGATCAAGCTCTCCTACGCCTTCTTCGAGAAACGCTTCGGGGTGGTTGCGACCGCGCGCAACTG
>CAYNGQ010000329.1:0-1850 GCA_964396735.1 uncultured Solirubrobacteraceae bacterium
TGTTTGGAGTCAGGCTCAAGTATCCCCGGTCCCGCTACAAAAGCCCCATCATCGCCAATCCCAAGTGCTTCAACTGGCTGCGCCTCGCCGGCGCGCCGGGAGTCGAGCACAAATACATGGGCGCTTTTTCCGAAAGAGGTGTCTGGATCGAAATGATCAGACTAAAGCCGAACGCCGCATGGTCCTCTCTCGACCCGCGCGCGCGTCGCTTGTTCGTCGTTCTGAGCGGGAACGGACAGGCCGCCGGCCAGCCCGTCGGCTATCTCACCGCGCTCCAGGTCGAGCCCGGTGAGACATTCGATCTGCGGGCCGCGAATGACGAGTTGACTCTGTTCCTCATCGGACTGCCGCCCATCGAGACCCCGGCTGTCGAGTCGGATGAATTCGATTTACAGGAAACGCCAACATGACAACACTCGGCCTCGCGGAGGCCTCGCGCATCGTCGATGGCGCGCTCAATCGCGCCACAGAGCTTGCGCTCAAACCGCTGACCGTCGCAGTTCTGGATTGCGGAGGCCACCTGGTTGCCTTCAAGAGGCAGGATCGCTCAGGCATCCTCAGGCCGGATATTGCGCTGGGCAAAGCCTGGGGCACGCTGGGAATGGGCGCCGGCGGCCGCTCACTCGCACAGCGGGCCGCGGCCGCACCCGCCTTTTACGCCGCGTTGGTCGGCGCATCGCAGGGCCGTGTCATTCCGGTAGCCGGTGGCGTGCTCGTCCTGGATACCAACAAGGAAATACTCGGGGCAGTCGGGGTGAGCGGTGACCTTCCTGACAGTGACGAGAGTTGTGCGATCTACGGGATAGAGCAAGCCGGCCTCGTGGCAGGCATCGGGGAGGTCGGCTAGAGCCATGATCAAGTCATCCGATACGAGCCCCGGCCCCGATGAGCCGCCTTTGCATCGCGGCAGCGCCGCGAGCCAGGTATTTGTCAAACTAAGAGATCAGATTCTCCAGGGCACGCTGGCGCGCGGGACCAAACTCCCGTCGGAGCGCGAGCTCGCGCAGCGTTATCAGGTCAGTGCACCGACGATACGCGAGGCGATCCGGGGCCTCACGGCAGTGCGCCTCGTCGAGGTGCGCCATGGGACCGGAATGTACGTCACCGCCGCCGTCGATGCGCTGTTCGCCATGGCCACCAGCGCTCTGCTCGAGGTTGAGAGGGTCGAGCTGGTGGACATCCTCGACATTCTGGAGATGCTGTACGAGAAGTCGGCCGTCCTCGCTTGCGCGAACGCCACCGACGATGAGTTGGAGGCGCTCGGTGCGGCGGTGGAAAGGATCAGCGCCGGCACCGACGTAGCCGCCGTCGCTGGCGCTCTGAGGGATTTCCTGGGCCTCCTGGCGGACGCCGCGCACAACGCGTTGATCTCGCACCTCTGCAAATTTCTCGTCGGCCTGCTGCTCGAGATCGCGCGCGAGGACCTCTGGGACAGTATGGACGGCTGGCGGAAAGTGGGTGTCAAGCTGCGCTCGGACCGCATCGCATTGGTGGAGGCCCTGTCGGCACGCGACGTCGAGCGGGCGAGAGCACTGTCGGTGCAATATCATCGCCACGCGAAGCAACTCATACGTGCCCGGCTGGCTGCCGACAAAGGTAGCAACACGGCCAGTATGCGCCGTGCCTACGGGCGCATGAGAGACCGCGGTCTTCTATCTTGACGGCAAGTGACGCAACAGCGCCCGGCGCCACCGCGACCCGAGGTCAACAGGAGACTCCGGAACATCCCCAACCCGGCCGGGAGCGCCTGATCCTGCTTCCGCCGGTCGCCATTCTCGGCACGGATCTCCCTGACACCGAGAAGGCGATGGTGACCAGCCTGTCGGAGCAGCGCATGTGCCAGGCCGCGC
>CAYNGQ010000330.1:0-7124 GCA_964396735.1 uncultured Solirubrobacteraceae bacterium
CGATCGCCCACGCCACGGAGGTCGCCGTGGTCTCGTGGCCCGCCAGTAGCAGCGTCACCAACTCGTCGCGCAGTTCGGCGTCGCTCATCGCCACGCCCTGCTCGTCGCGCGCCGACATCAGCAGCGAGAGGATGTCGGTGCGCTCGCCGAGGTCCCGCAGCGCGCGCCGGCGCGCCAGCTCCGCGTAGATCACCTTGTCGAGGCGGTCCAACGCCCGCCCCAACCCGCCCGTCGGGCGGGTCAGAGTCGGACGGCTGAGCGCCACGCGCAGCAGCGTTGGCAGCGTCAGCGGCCCGAACAGCGCCCCCACCGCTTGGCGCAGCTCCTCCATCCGCTCGGCCTCCACTCCGAACACCGCCCTGAGGATCACCTCCAGCGTGATCGCCCGCGTGCGCTCCTGCAGCGCCATCGGCGCTCCCAGCGGCCACTGTGCGATGTCGCGCCGCGTCGCCTGCACGATCGTCTCCTCGTACTCCTTCATCCGCTCGCCGTGGAACGGCGGCAGCAGCAGCCGCCGTTGTCTGATGTGCTCGGGGCCGGTGAGCGTCAGCACCGAGCTCGGCCCCATCACCGACGCGATCGGCGAGCTTCCCGCCGCCGAGGGCGCCACCTCCGGCGGGGCCGTGAACACCTGCTTGACCAGCTCCGCCCCGCTCACCACCACGATCCGCCGCCCGCTGGGGAAGAAGCGCATCGTGAACATCTCCCCGTAGCGCTCGCTGCAGCGGTCGAGCATCCACGGCATCGACACGGCCCATGCCACCGTCTGCGCCAGCGCCGGCCACCGTGGTCCGGGAGGCAGCGAGGCGCTCCTCGGCTGCTCGATTGCCGGCAGGGTGCCCGCGGCGCTTGCCATATCGAAGAGACTACCGCGGCGCCGGCCGCCCTTCGGCGAGGCGCCGGCGCAGGCGCACGGGACGCGTGGACGCGTGCGCCTGCTCCAGCGCCACTGTCAGGCGTGCGTGCGCGCCCGCCACCGCCTGCTCGTCCAGCCGCTGCGGCTGGCGCTCCACGTAGCCCGCCAGCATCCGCGCCGGCACGACCCGCACGCCCTTGCGCCGGCTCAGCGGCCGGTCGACCCAGGCGCGGCTGAACACCACGAGCGGTTCCACGTGCTCGGCGACGATCCCCTCCACCGCCTTGCGCTGCGCCTGCGCCTGGCCGAGCACCGAGCCGTGCAGCCGGCCCACCCTGATCGGGCCCGGATGGCTCTTGGTCTCGACCGTGAACACCCCGCCCGGACCGATCAGGATGTGGTCGACGTTGCCCCTCCCGAAGCTTGCGTCGTGCACCACGTGCCACCCTCGCTCGGGCAGGTGCTCCAGCAGCCTCCCCACCTGCTCTTCGCCTCGCGCTCCCCGGTCGTGGCGATCCACCAGCGGCAGCACCCACCGCGAGATCGCGAAGATCGCCAGCAGCAACCCCACCTCCGCCCCCAGGAAACGTGGATCCTGCCAGCCGAAGCGCCGTCCCATCACGGTCGTCGCCGCCGCCAACACCCCCAGCGTCAGCAGCGTGCGGATTCGCAGTCGCTGCACCAGCGAGCGGGTGTACTGGCCGGGCGCGCGGGCCGTCGGGTCGCGTTCGAGGCGCACACTTCGACATCGGTCCACCCCCGGCATGCCTTTAGAAGGGCTTCCCCGGGCCCCGTCGAGGTTGAGCCCATGAACGCCTGCGAGCACCTGCCGGATGTGACCCTGCTGCTGCGCGCCCACGCAGAGCAGCGCTGGCTCAGCCGCGAGGTGATCCCCGTGGTGCACCAGATCGAGACCGGCGAGCACCTGCCCGAGGAGCAACTGCCGGCGGCGATCGCCTACCTGGAGGTGATCTGGGCCGAAGCGGTCGGCCTTGGAGGCGAGACCGATGCTGCGCTGCATCAGCTCGACACGTTCGACCCCTCCCGCCAGCCGCTACCAGCCAGGGCGCGTCGCTACCACGCCGCCGTGAGCGCGCTGCGCGGAGCCGTCGCCCGGCACGTGCGCGCGTTGATTGTCGCTCCGGCGAAGCCCCCTGCGGCGGCCGATCTGCGGGACCTCGTCAGCTGAGCGTGGCGGCGCGGCGGTAGAGACGCAGCGCCAGCGGCATCGCCACCGCCAGCACGCCCACGCAGAACGCCAGCGCAACCCAGGCGGTCGATCCCACGGGCCGGCCCAGCATCCAGTCGCGCTCGGCATTCACGACCTTGGTGATCGGCTGGTTGTTGGCGAACGTCTGCATCCACCCGGGCATCGTCGCGATCGGCACGAAGGCGCTGGAGGCGAAGGTGAACGGGAACAGCCAGATCAGGCCAGCGGCCTGCACCGCCTCGGGAGTGCGCGCCGCCAGCCCGATCACCGCACCCACCCACGAGAAGGAGAAGCTGAAGATCAGCAGCAGCCCCCCCGCCGCCAGCCAACTCAGCGGACCTCCCTGTGGGCGGAAGCCAACGATGAAGCCCACCGCCACCATCACCACCACAGTGAGCGTGTTACGTACCAGATCCGTCAGTGTCCTACCCAGCAAGACCGCCGTCCTCGACATCGGGAGCGCGCGGAAGCGATCCATGAACCCCTTCTCCAGATCGTCGGCCAAGCCCACGCCGGTGGGCCCGGTCGCGCCGAAGGCGACCGTCTGCACGAAGACGCCCGCCATCAGGAAGTTCACGTAGGAGACACCTCCGCCCACATGGATCGCCCCGGCGAATACGTAGCGGAACAGCACCGTGAACATCACCGGTTGAATCAGCGAGAACGCCAGCAACTCGGGGATCCGCGTGATGTGGAGCAGGCCGCGCCGCGCGATCACCCACGTGTCGTGGATCAGCCAGTACAGCCGCCCTCCGGCGCCCGCCCCGACGCGCCGCCTGGCGGAGTGCACGCGGCGTCGATCCGGATCTCGCCAGGCCTCCCCCGCCGCACCCCGCCGCGCCGCGCGCTCCTCGAGTGCGCTCACGTTCGAGGGCCCCTTGCCCTGGGTGTCCCCTTGATCCCCGCGGCGTCCGCTCCCGCGTCCTCCTCGACGGCGGCTTCCACTTCACGACCGGTCAGCGCGAGGAACACGTCGTCGAGGGTGGGGCGGCGCAGGCTCAGGTCGTCGAGCTGCACCTCCGCGGCGTCAAGGTCGCGCACCACTTCGGCCAAGCCGCTCGCCCCCGCCAGGGTGGGGACGCTCATGCGGCGAGCCTCCGTGTCCACGTGCACCGCCTCTCCCGCGGGGGAGTGCCTGCCGAGCACCTCCAGTGCGCGCTCGAGGTTGCCGTGGCGCGTAACGGTCAGCTCGATGCGCTCCCCCCCAACCTGCCGCTTGAGCTCGTCGGAGGTCCCCTCCGCAATCACCCGACCGCCGTCGATCACCGCCACACGGTCGGCCAGCCGGTCTGCCTCCTCGAGGTACTGGGTGGTGAGCAACAGGGTTGTGCCGGAGGCGACCAACTCGTCGATCAGCTCCCACATCCCCAGCCGGCTGCGCGGGTCGAGGCCGGCGGTGGGCTCGTCGAGGAACAGCACCGGCGGCGAGACGATCAGGCTGGCGGCGAGATCGAGCCGCCGGCGCATGCCGCCCGAATAGGTTTTCACCATGCGCGTGGAGGCTGCGGCGAGATCGAAGCGCTCCAACAACTCCTGCGCGCGCGCCCGCGCTCGGGCACGCGAGAGGTGGTAGAGCCGCCCAAACATTTCCAGGTTCTCCCAGCCGGTGAGATATTCGTCGACGGCCGCATACTGCCCCGTCAGGCCAATCCGACCACGGAGCTTGCTCGCGCGACGCACCACGTCCAGGCCCGCCACCTGCGCGCGCCCGCCATCCGGCTTCAGCAGGGTCGTGAGGATCTTCACCGCCGTGGTCTTGCCGGCGCCGTTGGGTCCCAGCAGGCCAAGCACGGTGCCGGCCTCCACGCGCAGATCGAGACCATCCAGCGCGCGGGTCTCCCCGAAACTCTTGCGCAGCCCTTCGGCCAGGATCGCGGCGCGGGGCACGACAAAGGTGCTCACGCTCCGCACGCTACACCTCCCCGCCCCTCTGTGTCTGCCTAATGTCAGACCAGACCTGAAAGTAATGTCAAGCATGAAAAGGATGATCGGCTTCGCCGCGGGTCGCCTCGCGCAGCACCGGGGCTCCGTCCGGACGCGCTACCCCGGAGTCGCCAGCAACGCCTGCAGCCGATATGCGAGCGACTCGAGGGCCAGCTCCTCGGAGACGTTGAGCGTCAGCCGCAGGCGTGTGTCGCGCACGAGCTCCACCGCCGCGCGCAGCTGCGCCGGCGAGCGCCCCGCGGCATCGCGCTCCAACTCGGGGCGGCGGTCGAGCGCATATACCAGCTCGCCCGCGCCCTCCGCCACGCACCACAGGTCGCGCAGCCACAGCTGAGCCACACGCAAAGCGAGGTCGAGCGCCCCGCCCCGGGCACGGCGCTCGACGCGGCGCCTGGCCTCGACGGCTTCGCGCTCGTGGCGTTTGCGCTCCTTGGCGGGCAGCAACTCGAGCTCGCCGGCCACGCGCGCCGCCAGCTCGTCTCCTGCGCTCGTCCCGGCGTCGCGGGCGGCCTGCAGCAGCTCCAGCCATGGACACGCGGCGGTGTCGCCGCTGGCAGCGCCACTTACGAACGCCTCGACGCGCTCGCGCAGCCGGCTGCCCCACTCTCCCGCCAGCCGGCTGGCGAGGCGGGCGTCGCCGAGCCCGAGGCGCGCACAGGCGGCGAGCGTGGCGTCCGCGGTCGCGGCATCCGCTTCAATGGACCCCGCAGCGAGTGGTCCGCCTTCCCCGGCGACCCCTATCCCGGGCTCTCCGCCGGGCGCGTCGGCGAGAGCCAGCGCCCTCTCACTTCGCAGGCGCTCCTCGATGCGCGCGGGCGGCAGCGGGTCGAAGCGCACCTGTTGGCAGCGCGAGGCGATCGTGGGGAGCAGCTCGCGGGGCGTGGGGGCGAGCAGGATGAAGTGCGCGAACGCAGGAGGCTCCTCGAGCGTCTTCAGCAGGCGGTTGGCGGCCTGGTCGTTGAGGGTGTGCGCGTCCTCCAGCACGAACACCCGCCGGCGCGACTCGAACGGCGTGCGGGCCGCCGCGGCGACGACCGCCTCCTCGACGTCGCCCACCAGCATTTCCCCTGCACCGCTCGGCGTGACCCACGTCAGATCCGGGTGGGCCCCGCGCGCCGCGCGCCCGCGCACCTCATCGGGAGCGGGCGACCCCGCGGCGAGCAACGCCGCGGCGAAGGCGCGCGCGACCGTGCGCTTGCCGACCCCTTCAGGGCCGTGGAAGAGGTAGGCGTGAGTGGGACCCCGTCCGCCCCCCCGTCCCCCCGCCGAGGCTTCCTCCCCGTCGAGGAACCTCAGCGCGGGCGCCAGCACGGCGCGGGCGTGCGGATGGGCGTCGAGGCCGGGCAGGCTCATGCGGCTCATCGTAGAGGCGTGGAGGCGATACCGTCCCGGCGATGGCGCCGGGCACGCTGATCACGATCGAGGGGCTGGACGGTGCCGGCAAGACCACGCTCGCGGAGGCGCTCGCACGGGAGATCGCCGCACGCGGGTTGCGTGTGGAGTTGCTGCGCGAGCCCGGCGGCGTGCAGCTCTCCGAGCGGATCCGCGAGCTGGTGAAGGATCCCGCCCTCACGGTGGGCGCGCGCGCGGAGGCACTGCTATACGCCGCCGCACGCGCGCAGCTGGTGCGGGAGCGCCTGGTTCCCCTGCTCGAAGACGGCGCCCTGGTGCTGCTGGATCGCTTCGTGGACTCCTCGCTCGCCTACCAGGGCGCCGGCAGGGAGCTGGGGGTCGAGCAGATCCGCGAGATCAACCGCTTCGCCACCGAGGGCCTGCAGCCGGATCGCACGCTGCTGTTGCGCATCTCCCCGAGGTCCGGACGCGCACGACAGGGCACCCGCGCGCAGGATCCCGATCGGATGGAGCTGGAAGGGGAGGAGTTCTTCGCACGGATCGACGCGGCTTACGGAGACTTGGCCCGCGCCGAGCCGCGGCGGATCTCGGTGCTCGATGCCGAGTTGCCGCCGGATCGAGTTCTGAGCGACGCGCTGGGGGCAATCGAGGATCTACTCTGAGGCGCCGGTGTGTGCGCCCAGGATGGGAGTGACGCAGTGGTCCGGGGCCGTTGGCGTCCACTCGCCGGCCGCGGTGCCTCTAGCATGGAAGCTGTGCTGCTTAGCGCTCCTACCGCTCACGGCCTGCTGCTGACGGCGACGCTCACCACTAAAACGGCGCCCATCGTGAAGGCCGCATCCACGACGAAGCTTTCCACCGGGGCGATCGTGGCCGCGGCGCTGGCGGCGCTGCTGATCGTCGTGTGCCTCGTGTGGGCGGCCGCGCGCTGGTTGGCGTACGCACCCCGCTGGACCGTTTCCCTGCGCCACTCGCTCGCGGAGGCCGGCTGGCGCCTGTCAGGCGCCTGGGAGGAATTCTCAGACTGGGCCAGGCTGGGCCGCTAGGACGGCCGCTGAACGGCGCGATGCTGCGTCCTCAGTCGCTCGCGTGCTGGCCGATCGGCGATCCCGTCGATCACCGATCGGTACGCCACGCTCCTTGCGTCCTTGCCTCGCTTGCCCAGCGGCCGTCCTAGAATTGAAATTCTCCCCGCCTTTTTCCGTCCGGGCCGAGCGGGATGCTGTGCGGCCCCGAGAAGAAGGAGCAGAGGCCGATATGAGCACCATGTCCCATCCCACAATCGAGGAGACGACGCCCGGGCAGGCGCTGTCGATCGAGCGTCTTTTCACGTCCCCCGGAACGCACCCCTTCGAGGCGGTCGAGTGGGAGCTGCGGGATGCGCGCATCGGGCACGGCGATCGCGTGGCGTTCGAGCAGCGCGGGGTGGAGTTCCCCAAGAGCTGGTCGCAAAACGCCACCAACATCGTCGCGCAGAAGTACTTCCGGGGACAGCTCGACAGCCCCGCGCGCGAGCATTCGGTCAAGCAGATGATCGGTCGCGTGGCCGGCACGATCGCGGGCTGGGGGAGCGAGCGAGGCTACTTCGCAAGCGACGAGGACGCCGAGGCGTTCGAGCACGAGCTGGCCCACATCCTGCTGCACCAGATGGCGGCCTTCAACTCGCCCGTATGGTTCAACGTCGGCTTCGAGGAGAGCCCGCAGTGCAGCGCATGCTTCATCCTCTCCGTCGAGGACACGATGGAGTCGATCCTCGATTGG
>CAYNGQ010000331.1:0-1503 GCA_964396735.1 uncultured Solirubrobacteraceae bacterium
TTTTACCGGACTCGGCGTGAAGAGCGTCGAGAACCCCACGCACGCGGGGATCATGAAGTGAAGAAAACATGGGTCTTGCTAGTGTGCAGTGACAATGAATGGACAACCTTACCACAGCCGTCCGGGATGGCGACCGCTTGACCACCGCCCGAGGCCCCTTCGCGCTTGACAAGGCGTCGCGCGAGTTACAATCGGCGCCAGATGGGGCCAATCTGCGCCGTGGCTGGGGGGCGGACGTGCCGGTAGACATCGCGCCGCGCGACATGGCCGCGCGGCAGCTCGAAGCGTCGACCAGCTAGGCGATCGATGAAGAGGTCCCGAGGAGCGGCCACGTCTGCGCGCACGCCGGCCGCCGCACCAGCTGGCGGCACCAGGCTGTCGGCCGGTGGCGCCTTTGTCCTCAACGCCTGCTTCGGCGCCGGCTTGCTCGTGCTCAGCCAGCTCTCCCTGCTGCAGCAGCGTCCCGCGGTGCGCACCTCCATCGTCGCCGCCGCGCTGTTCCTGCTCGCGTGGAGCGGGCTGCTGTTCGGCGTTCTGCGCCGTGGGCAGAAGGTGGCGCTCGAAATCGTGCTGCGACGCCAGCACTACCTGCAGGCCTGTCAGCAAGGCGCGGTCCTCCTGTATTGGGGCTACTACTGGCGCGAGGTCTATCACGCCGCGCCGCTCATTGCCGCGCAGCTCCTGTTTGCCTACGGCTTCGACAGCCTCCTCGCGTGGACGCGCCGGCGCACCTTCGTGCTCGGCTTCGGCCCGTTCCCCGTCATTTTCAGCATCACGTTGTTCTTCTGGTTCAAGGACGACTGGTTCTACCTGCAGTTCGCGATGGTGGCGCTCGGCTATCTGGCCAAGGAGTTCCTGCGCTGGACGCGCGACGGCGTGAACACGCACATCTTCAACCCGTCGTCGTTCCCGCTCGCCGTGGTGTCGGTGCTCCTGCTGCTCACGAACGCGAGCGAGACGACGTGGGGCTTCCAGGTGGCGAACACACAGTTCTACCCGCCCCAGATGTATCTCGCGATCTTTCTCTTCGCGATGCCGGGACAGTATCTGTTCGGCGTCACGCCGATGACCATGGCGGCGGTGGTGACGACGTTCGTCTTCAGCGCGGTCTACTACGCCGCTACCGGTAGCTATTACTTCTCCGACTCGCATGTGCCCATTGCCGTGTTCCTTGGCATGCACCTGCTGTTCACCGATCCGGCCACGTCGCCGCGCACCGAGCTGGGGCGCATCGTATACGGCGTGCTCTACGGGCTGACCACCATCCTGCTGTACAGCGCGCTGCTGCGCGCGGGGATGCCCGGGTTCTACGACAAGCTGCTGCCGGTGCCACTGCTCAACCTGTCCGCGAAGCTGCTCGATAGGCTGGGGCGGTCGCCCCTGCTCCAGAGAATCGATCCCTCGGCGTGGGGCCGGGCGCTGGTCCCGCGGCGGCGTCACCTGGCTTACATCAGCGTGTGGGCGGTTGCCTTCGGCGCCATGAGCGCGTCCGGGTACCTGGGC
>CAYNGQ010000332.1:0-3661 GCA_964396735.1 uncultured Solirubrobacteraceae bacterium
TGAGGCAAGGACGCGAGGGCGAAGGCCTGGTGGGCCCAAGTCGAGCCCGAGGACAAGCCTCACGAAGGGGGCACACAGCCCAAAGGGCTGGGTCGGCCGCATCCAGACGTGCGTCCCTGCCGGGAGAGGCCCTAAGCTCTAGCCATGTCAGGACACTCCAAGTGGTCGAGCATCAAGCACAAGAAGGCGATCGTCGACTCCCGCCGCGGGGCGGCGTTCACGAAGCTCGCGCGGGCCGTCACAGTCGCCGCGCGTGAGGGCGGGGGGGACCCGGACTCCAACGCGGCGCTCGAGAACGCGATCCGTAAGGCGAAAGCGGCGTCGATGCCGAAGGACAACATCGAGCGCGCGATCGCCAAGGGCACCGGCGAGGGCGGCGACGCGGAGGCGCTGGAGACGGTGATCTACGAGGGGTATGGCCCCGCCGGGGTGGCGCTGCTGGTCGAGACCGTCACCGACAACCGCAACCGCACGGGGCCAGACGTGCGCAACCTCTTCACCAAATATGGCGGCTCGCTCGGCGAGCCCGGCTCGGTGGCCTACCTGTTCGAGAAGAAGGGCGTGATCGTCGTCGACGCCTCGCGCTACACCGAGGACGACCTGCTGGTCGCCGTGGGGGCCGGCGCGGAGGATATCTCCGAGGACGAGGACGTCTTCGAGGTGATCACCCCGCTCGCCGACTTCACCGCGGTGCGCCGCGCGCTCGAGGAGGCGGGCGTGGAGCTGGAGAGCGCCGAGCTCACCTACCGGCCCTCCAGCCTCGTGCCGATCGAGCACGAGGGCCAGGTCGTGAAGCTGATGAAGCTGATCGACGGCCTGGAAGAGAACGACGACGTCTCCGCGGTGCACGCCAACTTCGACGTCCCTGCCGAGATGCTCGCGCGCGCCGTTGGATAGGCCACCCGTTGCGATCCTCTGCGGCGGACGCGGCACCCGTCTGCGCGAGCGCACCCGGGAGATCCCCAAGCCCTTGATCGAGATCGGCGGGCGCCCGATCGTGGAGCACGTGATCGAGCTGTACGCCGCCCAGGGCTTCCGCCGCTTCCTGCTGGCGACCGGTTACCGCGGCGAGCTGATCGAGCGCTTCGTCGCCGCGCGGGGCTGGCCGGAGGGGGTGGGGGTGCAGTGCGTGGACACCGGCCTCGACACCCCCACGGGTGGGCGGGTAAAGCGGCTGGAGGGGCTTTTGGCGGACGAGCCCACGTTCTGTCTCACCTACGCCGACGGTCTCGCCGACATCGACCTCGCGCGGCTGCTGCGCTTCCACGAGGCGCACGGGACGCTCGCCACGATCACCGTCGTGCGCCCCGAGCTGCAGTTCGGCGTGGCCGAGCTCGATGGCGAGGACGGTCGCGTGCTCGGCTTTCGCGAGAAGCCCCGCTCGGAGCACTGGATCAACGGCGGCTTTCTCTGCTTGCGCCCCGGTGCGTTCGTCTATCTCGGGGAGGACTCTGTGCTCGAGCGCGAGCCCTTACAGCGGCTCGCCGCCGCGGATCAGCTGCGCGCCTACCGCCACGAGGGCTTCTGGGAGTGCATGGACACCTACAAGGACGCCGTCGCGCTCAACGACCTGTGGGCCTCGGGCGCTGCGCCGTGGCAGATGCGGGCAGGCGTCCGACCGCCCGCGCAGAATCACATTCCATGATCGTCCTCGGAATCGACCCCGGACTCGCCAACGCCGGCTATGGCGTCGTCGCCCGCCGTGGGCGTCGTATGGCCGCGCTCGATGGCGGCGTGATCGACACGCCCGCCGGGGCCGCCTTGGAGTCGCGCCTGGCGAGCGTGCATGGGCGCGTGCTGGAGCTGATCGACGAGCACCGACCCGCCGCGATGGCTTTGGAGCAGCTGTACTTCGGCCAGAACGTGCAAACCGCTTTTGCGGTCGGTCATGCACGGGGGGTGACGATGCTCGCTGCCGGCAAGCGTGGGGTGCCGTGCTTCTCCTACACCCCCCAGCGCGTGAAGTCCTCGGTGTGCGGCAACGGCCGCGCGGGCAAGGACCAGGTCGCGCGGATGGTGCAGACGCTGCTGTCGCTCCCCGAGCTGCCCACCCCCGACCACGCCTCCGATGCGCTCGCGGTGGCGCTCTGCCACCTGAACGCCGCGCCGCTCGCGCAGGCCGTGGCGGAGGCCGAGGCCGAGGTGGTGGGGGCGCGGTGATTGTGTCTTTTTTTTGGGCCCCTACCAGGTGGTTCGGGGGGCAGGGGGATGATTGTGCTTTGGCCCCTTACCAGGTGGTTTGGGGGCCGCGGGCATGATCGCGCTGCTGCGAGGCGAAGTCGCCGTGCGCCGTGCCGACCACGTGGTGATCCTCTGCGGGGGGGTCGGCCATCGCGCGGCGGTGTCGGCCGAGACCCTGCGCCACGTGCCCGCCGTCGGCGCCGCGACGACGCTGCACACCCACCTGATCGTACGTGACGACGCGCTCGCGCTGTACGGCTTTCACTCCGAGCAGGAGCGCGACCTCTTCCTGATGCTGCTCTCCGTGCAGGCCGTCGGCCCCAAGGTCGCGCTGGCGGTGCTCTCCGCCGGGCCGCCACGCGAGCTGGTGGAGGCGCTCGCCGCGGGCGACACGGCGCGCCTGCAGGCGGTGCCGGGGATCGGCAAGCGCACCGCGGAGCGGATCATCGTCGAGCTGCGCGAGAAGGTTGCGGTGACGGCGGATCTTGGCCCGCTCGCCGCGGATGCTGTGAGCGGAGCGTCCCTGACGATCAAAGCCCGCCGCGTGGAGAGCCCGCGCACGCTCGCGCGCGACGGGCTGCTGGAGCTCGGCTACAGCCACGGTGAGGCCGAGGGGCTGCTGCGCGAGGCGACGGGCGACAGCGCCGAGGAGCTGATCGCGCAGGCGCTGCGCACGGCGGGGCACCACGTCCGGACGACGTGGTCGGGGTGACCCGTCGATGACCCGCATCCAAACCCCCGACCTGGACGAACACGACGAGCTCGAGGAGGAGCTCGAGCGCTCGTTGCGCCCGCGCCGGCTGCGCGAGTTCGTCGGCCAGCGCGCGCTGTGCGAGCAGCTGGCGGTGGCGATCGAGGCCGCCGCCGCGCGCGGAGAGGCGCTCGACCACCTGCTGCTCGCAGGGCCGCCCGGCCTGGGCAAGACCTCGCTCGCGCAGATCGTCGCGAGCGAGCTCGGGGCGCCGTTCGTGCAGACCGCCGGCCCCGCGCTGGAGCGAAAGGGAGACATCGCGGCGTTTCTCACTGCCCTGGAGCCACGCAGCGTGTTCTTCGTCGATGAGATCCACCGCCTGCCGCGCACCTTGGAGGAGACCTTCTATCCGGCGATGGAGGACCGCCGCCTGCCGATCACTGTCGGCCAGGGCGCCGGGGCGCGCGTGGTGACGCTCGATCTGCCGCCCTTCACGCTGGTGGGGGCAACCACCCGCACGGGTCTGCTCACCACGCCGCTGCGCGACCGCTTCGGAATCCAAGCGCGGCTTGAGCCCTACACCACGACCGAGCTCACAACGATCGTCAGGCGCTCCGCGGGGATCCTCGAGATCCCGCTGGAGGAGGGCGGCGCCGAGGCGATCGCCGCGCGCAGCCGTGGCACCCCGCGCGTTGCCAACCGCCTGCTGCGCCGCGTGCGCGACTACGCCGAGGTGCGGATGGAGGGCGTCCTCAGCGCCGACGCCGCGTGTGCGGCACTGGAGCTGCT
>CAYNGQ010000333.1:0-10672 GCA_964396735.1 uncultured Solirubrobacteraceae bacterium
GACGATAGGGGTCGAAGCGGAAGTTCGCGTACCCCTCTTCGGTCCACTCGGTGGTGAAGCCGGTCAGCGTGCGAGCCATTTCGTGGACATCGTCCTGGGTATAGGCGCCGCGGTCGGCGCCGAGCGAGAACAGCTCCATCATCTCGCGGGCATAGTTCTCGTTGACTTCATCGGTTTCGCTGTCGGGGTTGAAGGAGTTGTAGATCCCATCGAGGAACACGAGCATCGCGGGGTTGGCGGTCACCGCGAGGAACAGGTCGTGGAAGCTGCCGAACACCATCGTGCGAAAGAGCTCGTTCTGTTCGAGCATCATCCGCTGCGAGTCGACCTTTTCGTTGGAGTTGGCGAACCAGTCGTGGAAGATGAACGTCATCCGCTCCACGAGCGGCTGGTCGGAGCGGACCATGCGGTCCAACCACCAGCAGTGGTCATCGCCCCAGGTGTGCGCCGGATCCAGCGGCTTGCCTTCTTCGTTCCTCGGCGCCGGCCCATTCAGCACCGCTTCCCCCGATGGCCGCGTGAGCCCGTACACCACCTGCTGCAGCGGCTGCCCCGCCAGCCCCTCGGCTTCCCCGGGCCGCGGCCCAAAGCCGGCGCGCCACAGCAACCGCTGCGCCCCCGCGGTGCTCAGCGGCGCGCCGAGCGAGGCCACCGGCGCGCTCGACGGCGCCGGCGGCCTCGCGGGAGCCGTTGGCAGTGCGACCGCCCGGGCGGCGAGCGTGTGCGGGCGCTTGCCCTTGTGGCGGTGGTGGTGCTTGTGCTTGCTCTTGTGATGCTTGTGTCCGGCCTTCGGATGGTCGTGGCCGCGGTGGGGAGCGCCGCGATGCACGGCGGCACTGCGTGAGGCGCCCTGGCTGGTTCCGCCCATCCGCTGCTTTTTTACAGCACGCCGGGGCGTTTACGTCCAAACCGCGGCTCGGCTCGACGTTTGTTGGAGTCAGCTCGGCAGGTGGAAGGGAACCGTGGTGATCACGATCCCCGGCAGCTGGCGCAGCGCGCGGCGCAGGCGGGGGGCGATGCCGTTGTGCAGGGCGCGGTGCCAGTAGCGACGGGGCACCAGTTCGGGGAGCACGACGGTGATCGTGAAGTGGGGCGCCTGGTCGTGCAGCAGGCGCAGGTAGCGCCCCAGCGGGGCGACCAAAGCGCGGTAGGGGGAGAGCACGATCTCCAACGGCACGTGGTCGCCCCACTCCTGCCAGTAGGAGCGAAAGCGCTTCGCCTCTTCCTCGTCGGCGGAGATGTGCAGCGCGAGCACCGGCTGGCCGAGCGAGGTGGCGTAGGCGAGCGCGCGCAGCGAGGCGAGGTCCATCGCGATGACCGGCACCACGGTGAGGTTGAGCACCTGATCGGGCGCCTCCTCGTGCTCGCTCTGGCCGCTCAGCACAATGCTCGCCCCGCGCTCCAGTTCGGCGAGGCCGCTGGGGGGCGGCGTGATGCTCCGCACGCGCGCCTTCGCGGCGAGCGGCTGCAGCGCCACCGCGCGCCCCACGGCGAGGTAGTGCTTGCGGATCCGCAGGAACAGGGTGACGAGCAGCGGGATCAGGATCACCACCAGCCACGCGCCCTCGAGGAACTTCGTGAAGGCGGTGATCAGCAGCACGATCGCCGACAGGAAGGCGCCGAGCGCGTTGAAGCAGATGCTGCCCTTCCACCCGGCTTGGCGCGTGCGCAGCCAGCGTTTCACCATGCCGCTCTGCGAGAGCGTGAAGGCGAGGAACACGCCGACCGCGAACAGCGGGATCAGGCTCGTGACCGAGCCGTCGAACGCGGCGAGGATCGCCGCGGCCGCGGCGCCCAGCACGACGATCCCATTGGAGAACGCGAGGCGGTCGCCCATCCGCAGGAAGAGGCGCGGCGCGGAGTAGTCGCGCGCGAGGAAGAACAGCAGGCGGGGGAAGTCGCTGAAGGCGGTGTTGGCCGCCAGCAGCAGTACCAGCGCGGTGGCGGCCTGCACGTACCCGTACAGCGCGCCGCTGCCCAGGTTGCGGTGGGCGAGTTGCGAGAGCACGGTCTGCGAGGACTGGGGCACGATCCCATCGAGCTCGATCAAAGCGATCGTGCCGATGAACATCACCACCAGCAGGCTCACCATCCAGGTGAGCGTGGTGCGCGCGTTGCGCCACTCCACCGGCTTGAACGCGGGGATCCCGTCGGAGATCGCCTCGATCCCGGTCATCGCCGTGGCGCCCGAGCCGAACGCGCGCAGGATCAAGAGCAGCCCCACCCCCTCCGCCGCGTGTACCGGCGGGCGTGGCGTGGCGTGGAAGCCGTGCCCGCCGGCATCCACCAGGCCGACGACGACCATCAGCAGGATCCCGAAGATGAACATGTAGGTGGGCGCCGCGAACAGCAGCCCCGCCTGGCGCACGCCGCGCAGGTTGCCGGCGACGAGGATTGCGATCACCGCCAGCCCCAGCGGCACGGTGTCGGGCGCCAACGAGGGGATCGCCGAGGTGATCGCCGCGATCCCCGAGGCGACCGACACGGCGACGGTGAGGACGTAGTCGAGCATCAAGCCGGCGGCGGCGACCAGCCCCGGAACCAGGCCGAGGTTGTCGGAGGCGACGATGTACGAGCCCCCGCCGCGCGGGTAGGCGCGGATTGTCTGGCGGTAGGAGAGCCCGACGGCGACCATCAGCACGACGATTGCGATCGAGATCGGCACCGAGAAGCCAAACGCCGTCGCGCCCCCGAGCGCGAGCACCACGAGCATCGCTTCGGGGCCGTACGCCACCGAGGAGAGCGCGTCGGAGGAGAGCACCGGCAGGGCGATCAGCTTGCGCATCCGCTCCTCGAGCACCGCCGCGCTGTGCAGCGGGGGTCCCAGCAGCGCCCGGCGCGCCCGCGACGAGGTCCAACCGCCGCGGGTGGGCGCGTGCCCCGCCTCGCGGGTCGCTTCGAGCTCCTCCCCGGGCTGGCCATCGGCCTCGACCGGCACGAAGCGCGTGCGCCTGCCCCCCAGGCGCGTGGTGCCCGGGTGGCCGATCCTGGTGCCCGGGAAGCGCGCCCCGGAGCGGCCCGCGGCGGCGGGCCCGGCCGGCGCCGCGGGGCCGGTGGGGGCGCCGGCGTCGGCCGAGGCGCCCCTCTGGCCGAGGTTGGGGTCGCACGGCAGCGCTTTGATCCACTCGGCGCGGTCCCCCAGCGCCGCCCCCCAGCGCTTGCCGATCCCGCGCAGCACCTCGAGGTCGGTCTCCCCGAGCGCCGGATAGCCGGTCGCTGGGCTCAGCACCACGGGCACGTGGTCGCCGTCGAGCGCCGGTGGCGAGGATGGCGCTGCGGGAGCAGACGCCGGCTCGGTCTGCGACTCGGTGGGGCTCGTCATCGGGGAAATCGTCGCAGAGCGGGCGGGCGAGCCCCGCTCCCCGGGTCGCGTTTGGCGCTTGCGGTCGTGGGCCACGGAGCAACCGGCGTTGAAGCCAACTCGGCGAGAGCGACGTTTCCGATATCCGGGCGGGCGAGAGCAGGGACTCACCAGACCACGTAATCGTTCCACATGGGTTAACGTTCCCGGATCTCACCGAGGGGCTCGGATCATTCATGAGTACGCAAGCCGGACAAGCGGAACAGAACAAAGACACCGAAGGAACGGGGTCCGAAGGGCTCGACTGGTGGATCGCCGCCTCACCAGCGCTCGGCATAGTGGTGGTGTTTGGTTACGCGGTAGCCGACCACTTCCATACCAAGGTCACGTTCTTGTCCGTCTTCAGCCTCGGCGTAGCGGTTGTGCTTGCCGCGCTCATCGGGGGCCTGTTCCTGGGCTTCCTGTTCGGCCTTCCGCGCACGTTGGAACAGCCGAACAGCAAGGCGCTCCTTACGACCAACACCAACCTCGACCAGATCTCGGACTGGCTGACGAAGATCCTGGTTGGCTTGGGTCTGGTGCAGGTGGGGAAAATCTCACATGCGATCGGCACGCTCTCCTCATCGCTGGCACCCGGGCTGGGCGGTGGCGAAGGCGCCAAGGCACTCGCCACCGCGCTCATCCTGTACTCCGCGATCGACGGCTTCCTGGTCGGGTACCTGTGGGCGAGGATCGTGTTGAGCAAACGCCTCAGGCTGGCCGCCGACTACCTCTCGGAGGCCGACAAGCAGCTTGAGCTGACGCCAGAGATCCCGCCGCCGGCGCCGGAACGAATCAAGGCGGAAGTGGCTTTCGATGCGACGAGCAAGCCTTCTGGAAACGCGCCTGCGCAACCGCCTGGGCCACGCCCTTCTTAACTCGGAGCGCAGGTGTAGAATGGAGGCATGGAGCAGAGAGAGCTGGAGGCAGTCAGGCAGTTGCAGCAGGACTACGATCAGCGGCGGCGCGATTATGAGCAGCTCTCAGATGAGTATCGAACCGCGCAGGCAAGTGGAGAAACGGAGCGCGCGGAGGCGCTGTACGCGCAGCTCAACGATGCTTATCCGGCGGTGGAGAGCCTCTACGATCAGCTCAGGGCCAGGCGACGCGACCTCGCCGCTGCGCGAGACGAAGTCAAGACCACGCTGGCCTGACGCGAGATCCGAGCAACCCAATCGCTCCCGGAGGCCGGCGGGACGCGATCTCGTGTGCGCAGCGGCTCAGAAGTAAGTCCGTGGCGAGATCGAAAGCAGCGCGTAGATCTGCGTCAACGCGGCCTGGCCGAGCAGTTCGGCGGTCGGCGGGGAGCCGTAGGCGAAGAGGTTGTCGCTGAGGCGGTGGCGCAGCCAGGCCCAGTAGGCGTATTCGCGCGCCGAGAGGGTGCCGGGGGCTTCGTGGGTGACGGAGTCGAAGTAGATCTGGTTGCGGAAGTAGACGGCCGCGAAGAATGGGTTTTCCGAGGAGAGCTTGCTGTAGTTGAAGTAGACGAGCGCGGCCTTCGCGGTCGCGCGCGCCTCGCTGAGGTAGGAGCTTTCGTGGGTGACCTGCCACAGCAGCGTGCCGGCGCCGATCATCACGCCCTGGGTGTAGCTCCACAGCGCGTGGTTGATCTCGCCGTCGAGTTCGATGTGGTCGGCGTACATCCCGCTCGGTTCGAGCAGGCATTCGCGCACCCATCCGTACGCCATCTCGGCGAACTGCAGGTAGCGGGCTTCGTGGGTGATGCGGTAGAGCTGCACCCCCAGCTCGGCTGCGGGGCCGTCGGTGATCGTGTTGCGCTGGGTGTTGTTCTTGGCGTTGGAGAACGGCACGCCTCCGGGGCACGGCAGCGTCTGGCCTTCGGCGCCGGTGGCTTGCCAGCCGGCCATCACGAACTGCATGATCTGCTGGGCGCCGGTCAGCGCGGTGGCGTCGTGGTTGAGCTCGTAAATGCGCGCCAGCTCGATCCCCACCCACTCGTTGTCGTCGTAGTAGCTGGCGCCGCCGGGGCCGATCGGGGGCGCAGTGATGTCGTCGTAAGAGTGCACCGTGATGGCCGTGGAGGCGCCGCTCGCGGTCGTTTCCCCGGGGGCCACCGTGGAGCTCGCGTACACCTGCAGGCTGGCGCCGAGCGCGTGCAGGCTGGGTTCGAGCTTGGGCTGCTCGCCGGCGATGTGGGCGACGCTGACGCTCGCCGCCAGCGCCTGCGAGAAGGGCCACAGGAACGAATACTCCGGTTCGCCCTTGTACAGGCCGGCGCTGGCGACGTAGAAGTTCTGCTGCATCGCCTCGTACGCGGCTAGGGCGCGTTTGGCGTAGAGGTCGAGCACCGGCGCCTTGGGCTTGACCGGCGCGTGGGCGTGGCGCGAGCGGGCGGTGAGCGCTGGCGCATGGGCGTGCGAGCGCGCGGCGTGCGCGGGCACCGGGGAGCGCAAGCGCGCCCCGAGCGCGGGCGCGCAGAGCGCCGCCAGCGCGAGCACGGTCGCGAGGCATGCGGCGAGCACGGGTCGGTGAGCAGTCCGGGGCGGGGTCATCGGGCCGTCACTGATCGAGAACAGGCGGGCATTCGATTCGATGTGGTTGGGGCCGTAATGAAACGTGGGGTCAGAGAGACATGGTAGGGGCGTGGCCGAGACGCGACGACGCGGGTCTACGGACAGCATTAGCCCACGATTCCCCACGGATCGGGTCAATCCTTCGTCGAGCCCCCGTGAGCGTCGTCAGATGGCTGGGTCATGCAGAGTGAGGTCCCTATTTCCGCACATGTTCGCAACAGCCAAACTGACAGGAGAACATATGAGAGCGGTGAACAAGAACTTGCAGCGCCTCGGCGGCAACCGTCGCGCGATCCCGGCCGGGAAGCGCGCCCGCGTCATCCCGCCGAGTACATGCCGTCCGGCGATTCCGCCGACCGTGCGCCGCCCGCCGCTTCCCGCGTCGATGCGGTTGGAGTTCGAGGGTGGGGAGGGGATGCCGCTGCGGGCGGCGGTGCACGGCGAGATCGACTACTCCGGCGCCTTCTCGATGCAGGTGCGGATCGCCGCGGCCTGCCGGCGGCGGCGCGCACGAGGGCTGATCGTGGATCTCTCGGGCACCGAGTTCATGAGCTCCAGCGGGCTGGCGGCGCTGCTCAACCTGCAGCGGGAGGCCGCCTGCTTGCGCGGCGGGATGCTGCTGGTCTTGCCCACCCCGGAGGTGCGATACCTGCTGGCGATCACCGGCGTCGACCGGCGTCTGCTGGTGGTGGACAGCTGCGAAGAGGCGGAGATTCTGCTGCTCTACAGCGCCGCCGGCGCCGACACCAGCCCCAGCCTCCCGCGGGACCCCAGCTTCAACTGAACGCCAGCCGGCGCCAACTAAACGCCGGCCGGCGCCGCGCTCGGGTACCGTTCCCAGCGTGAGCACCGTGAGGGAGGCGACGTTCGAGCTGCTGCGCGCGCGCGGCATGACCACGCTGTTCGGCAATCCCGGCTCCACGGAGCTGCCGATGCTGGGCGAGTTCCCCGCCGACTTCCGCTACATCCTCGGCCTGCAGGAGTCGGTGGCGGTGGGGATCGCCGACGGATACGCCCAGGCGAGCGGGCATCCGGCGCTCGTCAACCTCCACACCGCGCCGGGCCTCGGCAACGGGATGGGGGCGATCTTCAACGCGCAGGCCAACAAGTCGCCGCTGGTCGTCACCGCGGGGCAGCAGTACCGCTCGCTGATGACGCTGCAGGCCAATCTGACCAATCGCGACGCCACGCGGATGCCGCATCCGCTGGTGAAGTGGAGCTGGGAGCCCCCCTGCGCGCAGGATGTGCCGCACGCGCTGGCGCGCGCCGTGCACACCGCCGGGCTGCCCCCGCGCGGGCCCGTGTTCGTGTCGATCCCGATGGACGACTGGTACGCGGATGTGCGCTCGGAGGACGAACTGCGCCACCAGACCTCGCGCACCGTGAGCGGCGGGGCGGGCCTCCCCGACCGGTCGAGCGTCGCCGGCATCGCGCGGCGCCTGGTGGAGGCGTCCAACCCCGCGCTGATCGCCGGCCCCGACATCGACGCGGCGGGCGGCTGGGACGCGGCGGTGGCGCTGGCCGAGCGCGCGCGCCTGCCGGTATACGCGACGCCGGCGACCGGCGGCGGGCGGCTGGGCTTCCCCGAGAACCACCCGCTCTTCCAGGCGATCCTGCCGCCGGCGGTGCAGCCGCTGGGCGAAGCGCTCGCCCCGCACGACTTCGTGCTGGCGGTGGGCACCTCGATCTTCCCCTACTACCCCAACATCCCCGGCCCGCTGCTGGCGGAGGGCACCAGCCTGACGGCGATCACCTCCGACCCCGACGAGGCCGCGCGGGCGCCGATGGGCGACGCGATCGTGGCCGACGTGGCGCTGACGCTGGCGGCGCTGGCGGACGCTGTGGAGGCGCTCGCCGCCGACCGCGAGCGCGCGGAGGGCGGCACGGGCGCCGGCGCCGGCGGCGCGGCCGGGGCGGCCGAGCTGTGGCGCGAGCCCCCGCCTGTGCGCCCCGCGCCCGAGGCGGTGCCGCTCACCGACCCGATGAGCCCCTCGACGGCGGTGCGCACGCTGGCGCAGGTCTTCCCCGAGGAGGGGATCGTGGTGCTGGAGTCGCCGTCGGCCACGCCCGCGCTGCGCAACCAGCTGCGGTTGGGGCGGCCGGGGAGCTACTACTTCTCCGCCGGTGGCGGCCTCGGCTTCGGGATGCCGGCGGCGATCGGCGTGCAGCTGGCCTGCCCGCAGCGCCCGGTGGTGTGCGTGATCGGCGAGGGCTCGGCGCAATACGCGGTGCAGAGCTTCTGGACGGCGGCGGCCTACAAAGTGCCGGTGACGTTCCTCGTGCTGCGCAACGAGGAGTACGCGATCCTCAAGTTCTTCACGATGTTGGAGGAGATCTCGGGCGCGCCCGGCCTCGACCTGCCGGCGCTCGAGACGGCGGCGGTGGCGGCGGGGTACGGCGTCAACGCGCGCCGGGCCTCCGACCCGGAGGAGCTCGGGGTGGAGCTGCGCCGCGCGCTGGCCTCGCCGGAGCCGGAGCTGATCGAAGTGCCGGTCGCGCCGGGTATGGCGCTGGCGTGAGCGAGCCCGACGCGATCGTCGTCGGCGCCGGCCTCGCGGGCCTGGTGAGCACGCTGGAGCTGCTGCGCAGCGGCCACACCGTGCTGCTGCTCGATCGCTGCCAGCCGCGCGAGCTGGGCGGCCTGGCGCGCGAGGCGTTCGGGGGGATGTTCATGGTCGACTCCCCCGAGCAGCGTCGCTCGCGGATCCGCGACAACGAGCGCCTGGCGCTGGAAGATTGGCTGCGGATCGCCGAGCTCGGGGTCGAGGAGCAGTGGCCACGCCGCTGGGCCGAGCAATACGTGACCCGCGCGCGCGACGACGTCGGCGGCTGGCTGCGCGAGCTGGGGGTGCGCTTCTTCCCGGTGGTCAACTGGGCCGAGCGGGGCAACTTCGGCGACGGCAACTCCGTCCCCCGGTTCCACCTCACGTGGGGCACGGGCAAGGCGCTGGTCGAGGCGGTGTGGGGCGGGATCGAGCGCGACCCGCGGCGCGCGGCCCTGGAGGTTCGCTTCCGCACGCGTGTCGGCGGCCTGCTGGTCGAGGAGGGACGCGTGGTCGGCTGCCAGCTGGAGAATGGGGATGAGGTGAGGGCCACCAAGGCGGTGGTGATCGCCGCGGGCGGGATCGGCGGCAATCACGAGCTGGTGCGGCGCGTATGGCCGACCGCGGAGCTGGGCAGCCCGCCAACGAAGATGCTGATGGGCTCACACCCCTACGCCGATGGCGCGCTGCACGAGGAGGTCGAACGCGTGGGCGGCGCCGTCACGCACCTGGAGCGGATGTGGAACTACGCCGACGCCGTGCGCCACCCGGCGCCGCAGCGCCCCGACCACGGGCTGAAGCTGATCCCGCCGCGCTCGGGGATCATGCTCGACCCCGACGGCCGGCGCTACGGCCCGGTGCCGGTGATGCCGACCTACGACGCCTATGCGGCGCTGGAGCGGATGTGCGAGGACGAGCGCAAGTACTCGTGGCTGATCTGCAACCACAGGATCGCCCGCCGCGAGCTGGACGTGTCGGGCTCCCAGCACAACCCCCACCTGCGCGAGCGCCGCTGGGTGCGCTTCGCGCTCGGGGTGCTGCTCGGCAAACCGCGCATGCTCTCGCACCTACTGGAGGGCTCGCCCGACTTCGTCGCAGCCCACTCGCTGCCCGAGCTGGCGGGCAAGATGAACGACGTGACGGGCGAACCGGCGATCGCCCCCGAGGTGCTCGCCGCGGAGATCGGCCGTTACGACGACTCGATCGCGCGCGGCAAGGGCCTCTTCAACGACGACCAGCTGCGGCGCATCGCGCAGCTGCGCAACTGGCGCGGGGATCGCCTGCGCACCTGCGCCTTCCAGCGGATCCTCGATCCCAAGGCGGGGCCGCTGATCGCGATCCGCCTGCAGGTGATGGCGCGCAAGAGCCTCGGCGGGATCCAAACCGACCTCGCCTGCCGCGTGCTGCGCGCCGAGGACGGCCAGCCGATCCCCGGCCTCTACGCCGTCGGCGAGGCCGCCGGCTTCGGAGGCGGCGGGATGCACGGCAAGCGCTCCTTGGAGGGCACCTTCCTCGGTGGCTGCGTCTTCACCGGCCGGCTCGCCGCCGCGGCGATCGCGGGCACGGAGCTGCCGCAGCGGATCCCCCCGCGCGTGGCCGTCCCCGCGCGATAGCGTCGCGCTCAGGGGCGATGTCTCAATTTGGAGGCATAACCAGCAACTGGACCTGTAGGGCAGCGACTGGATGACATCTATGAGAGGTCCAGTGGTGGTTGGTGCGCCCAATGCAGCACAATCGGCGCTGTGCCCAGCTACGACTACACGACCGTCGGACACGTCACCGTCGACGTGCTCGCCGATGGCTCCCACCGCCCGGGGGGAACGGCGTTTTACAGCGCACTCCAGGCCGCGCGGTGCAAGCTGCGCACGCAAATCCTGACAAAGGGCAATCCCGCCGAGATCGAAGATCTGATCGGGCACCATCGCGACGAGCTCGATCTGACGGTGATCCCCGCCGAGCACACAACCACGCTGCAGACCGTCGGCGAGGGCCTCGAGCGCCACCAGCGGCTGCTCGCCTGGGCCGGGCCGATCGAGGGACCGATCGAGGTGGACACCGCGATCCTCCACCTCGCGCCCGTCGCGCGCGAGACCCCGCGCGCGTGGTCCGGTCACGCCGAGCTCGTGGGGATCACCCCCCAGGGACTGGTGCGCGAGTGGGACGCCGCGGGCGAGATCGCGCTCGTCCCGCTACGCCCGGAGCTGGCACCCGAACGCTGCGACGCGTGGGTGTTGAGCGAGCGCGAGCGCGAGTGC
>CAYNGQ010000334.1:0-2108 GCA_964396735.1 uncultured Solirubrobacteraceae bacterium
CGATCAGCGCGCCCAGCGCCGCGTGGGTGTCCTCGACCCGCCGGTGGGTGAGCACCGCGACGTTGAGAGCATCCCCGCCAACGTGATCAGGATTTTGATGGGCGCCCTCCGGGCATGGGCTGGTCGGTGACTGGTCGGCCACGCTCACCTCTCCTCCCCGCACGCCATGCGCTCGATCTCCTCCGCGCTCTGTGCGCCGCCCGCGCGCTGTGGCTCGGCCAGCCAGACGAAGGTCTCGCGGTTGCCCTTGGGGCCGGGCAGGCCAGAGGAGCGGAAGCCGAGGACGGTCGGCGGGCCGGCTGGGCTCTCGATGCCCCCGACGGCGAGCCCGACGGCCACGAGCGCGGCACGGCGCGCCGCGGGGTCGCGTACGACGCCCCCTTTGCCCACACGCTCGCGCGGCGCCTCGAACTGGGGCTTGATCAGCGCGAGCACGTCGTAGGGAGCGGCGAGGCAGCCGAGCACGGCCGGCAGCACCTTGGTGAGAGAGATGAACGAGACGTCCACCACCGCGAGGTTGGGCACGACGGGAAGCATCGCAGGCTCCAACACGCGCGCGTTGGTGCGCTCCAGCACGTGCACCCGCGGATCGGTGCGCAGGCGGTGGTGGAGCTCTCCATAACCAACGTCCACGGCGAGGACCGTGGCGGCGCCGCGCTGCAGCAGACAGTCCGTGAAGCCCCCCGTCGAGGCTCCCACATCGAGCGCAACCCGCCCCGCCACCGCGATCTCGGTGCGCGCCAGCGCGTTCTCCAGCTTGATCCCACCGCGCGACACATACCGCGGGCGCTCGGCGACGCTCACCTCCACATCGGCCGCCACCATCTCCCCCGGCTTCTCCGCGCGCCTGCCGGCGGCCCCCACCCGCACCTCGCCCGCCATCACCGAGGCCGCGGCGCGGCTGCGCGATTCGAACAGCCCGCGCTCTGCCAGGAGGGTGTCCAGCCGCTGCTTGCCCATCGCCCGAACGGTATCCGCTCCACCACACGATGCCGCCAGTGCGAAGCTCACAGATTGCCCCGCCTCCCGCGCCCAACCCTGGTGCGCCACATTCGACGACGGCGCGCGGCGAGCGGTTAAATGAAACGGCCCGCCTGGGAAGCGGGCCGTTTCGAGGGAGGAGGGATGCTGCTGTACTTCGGGTCTAAAAGCATGATGCCCGCTGCGAGCAGCCTTGTGTGTGAGAGTGCGCACATATATACCCTCCCTGTATAAGTTGTGATAGAATACGGCCATGCCCAAGGTCGATCGCAACAACCCCGTCCGCTCCAAGTCCTCGGAGTCCACGCACTCCCTCATGGAGTTCATGCAGCGCTTCCCCGACGACGACGCCTGCCTCCAATGGCTCTGGCGGACGCGCCTGTCGCCCGACGGCGAACACGCCTACTGCCCGAAGTGCAAGCAGGAGCGCGTGTTCAAGCGCTACGCCACCAAGCAGCGCCGCCAGTCATGGACCTGCAACGGCTGCGGCCTGCACGTCCAGCCGACCGCCGGGACGATCTTCGAGGGGTCCGCCACCTCGCTGCACCTGTGGTTCTACGCGATGTACCTGATGGCTAGCACTCGATGCGGGGTGTCAGCCAAGCAGCTAGAGCGCGAGCTGGGCGTCACGTACAAGACCGCATGGCGAATCTTCAACCGCATCCGCAACGTGGCGATGGCCGACGATGGAGGGATGCTCCGAGGGGACGTGGAGGTCGATGAGGCGTCCGTGGACGGCAAGCCGCGCCGCAAGCAGGGCGAGCGCTTGGCGCTCCCGCCCGAAAAGCGCTCGGAGGCCGCGAAACTCCGCGAACGTAGTAGAGCAACCGTCTTCGCGGCCGTGGAGCGTGGCGGCAGGATCAAGGCGACCGTTCTACCGTCCCGCCGGGGGCCGGGGCTCAAGAAGCAGGTCATCGAGTGGGTGGAGCCCGAGTCCATCGTCATCACCGACGAGTGGCCGTCCTACAACGGCCTCGACCAGCACTTCATCGCCCATAGTCGGATCAACCACTCCGCCGGTATGTACGTCGAAGGCGACACCTACACGAACACCGTGGAGGGCTTCTTCGGCCACCTGAAGCCGTCGATCAAGGGCACCTACCGGCGCGTCTCGCACAAGTGGCTGC
>CAYNGQ010000335.1:0-9381 GCA_964396735.1 uncultured Solirubrobacteraceae bacterium
ACCAGCTGGGCAGCGCCAGCACGCCCTCCAGATGAGCCTCGATCAGCTCATCGGCCTCGTCTCGGGGCAGAGCCTCAACGCCGATTGCGCTCGACAGCGCCACGATCGCAAGATCGAGGCCATCGCCGTCCACGAGGCTCACGCGGTGGTGGGGCGATTCAGCCTCGCGGTCGATCACGTACGGCTGCTCGCCCGCGCTGTGCAGCACGGTCAGGCCATGCGAGCGCCGCACGAAGGGCAGCGTCCGGCGAGTGGCCAGTGCGTCGAGCAGCGGGTCGGTCCAGATGTGCTGATGAATGTCGATCTGCATGGTTCTCGAGGGATCTCCGTCGTCTTTGGCGGCCGGCGAGCGGACCCGCCAAACCCTATACCTCATAAACTAGATCGAGAATATCATGTTTCACGGGGAGCACAACCCCAGAAGGCGTTTTTTGCAAGCTTTTTTGCCAAAGACATCGCTCAAGGCCGTTGGCGCGGCTGCCGATACTGGACAAACCTCCTCCTCCCTAGCAGTGCGACCGGCCCACGATTCCCTCTCCCGTGGGCCGGTCGTCTTTAAGGGCTGAGCTTCGCCTCAGAACAGGCCGAGTTGATCGACCTCGGCCACCGGCTCCGCGCCGGCGCCGGGCCCGCCGGTGACTGGAGGCTCCTCGGGCTCCTCCACCACCTCCGGCACCTCCAGCCACTGCGGCTGCTCGGGCGCAGGCTGCGCCAGCAACTCCGGCAGGCGGCTGAAGTCCTCGCGCAGGGTCTGGAGCATCCGTGGCGTGTAGAGCGCCGCCGCCGGATGGAAGATCGGGTAGAGCCGCACCGCGCGTCGCCCCACCTCGAGCACCTCCGGCTGCCCGTGCAGGCGCGTGATCCCGGTCGGATCGTCGCGCAGCAGCTTGGTGGCGAAGTTCCCCAGCGTGCAGATCACCCGCGGCTGGATCAGCTCGACCTGGCGGTACAGGTACTCCCGGCAGTTCTCGATCTCCACCTGCTGGGGGTCGCGGTTGCCGGGGGGCCGGCACTTCAATGTGTTTGCAATGAACACGTCCGCGCGCGCCATCCCAATCTCCCCCAGCAACTTCTCCAGCAGTTTGCCGGCCGCGCCCACGAACGGCAGCCCCTGCTCGTCCTCGCTGGCCCCGGGAGCCTCCCCCACGAACATCAGGTCGGCGTCGGCGTTGCCCGCGCCGAAGACGACCGTCTTGCGCGTGGCGGCCAGCTCAGCGCAGCGCACGCAGCCTTGCGCCTGCGCGAAGACCTCCTTGAGGGCCTCGCGCCGCTGCTCAGCCGAGAGTTGGCTCTCCTCGCCCGACATCGAGCGGATGCTAACTCTCCCGTGCCTGTGAGCGCGCGCATCCCCCATCTGTGCGAATGCGCACACAGCGCCCCAGATCCCACACGGCCTCACATAGCGCTGTATAATTTCTTGCAGGCCGTCAACCGGGCAAGCCCGGGATGGACCCGAAGCATCAGAGCTTTTTCTTTCTCGCGCCGGTATCCGTAGGAACTGGACCGAAGGCCATGAGCCGACATCATCACCGACTCGCCCAACGCGCATGAGTACGCTGCGCGCCTCGGAGGTCTGCACCGCGGCAAGGGACATGCCGGCATGAGCAGACCGCTCGCCTTGTGGGTCTGTACCGGAGGCCAAGCGGCGCGATGAGAACGCTGCGCTCCGTCGGGGAGTTGCGGGCCGCGCTGGCGCCGGCCCGTGAGGCCGGCTCGACGATCGGGCTGGTGCCAACGATGGGGGCGCTGCACGAAGGGCACCTTTCGCTGATCCGGCGGGCTCGCGAGCAGTGCGACGTGGTGGTCGTGTCGCTATTCGTCAACCCCGCGCAGTTCAACGAGGGCTCCGATCTCGAGCGCTACCCCCGCTCCGAGCGCCACGACGCGGGGCTGGCGGCCGAAGCGGGCGCCGACCTGCTGTTTGCGCCCTCGGTCGAAGAGGTGTACCCGCCCGGGTTTGCCACCGCTGTGGAAGTGCTCGGGCTGACCGACCGGTTGGAGGGTGCCGCGCGCGGGTCCTCGCATTTCCGCGGCGTGACCACCGTGGTGACGAAGCTGCTGTGCATGACGATGCCCGACACGCTCTACCTTGGCCAGAAGGACGCCCAGCAGGTGGTGGTGATCCGCCGCCTGGTGGCCGATCTCAACCTGCCGGTGCAGATCGAGGCGCTGCCGACCGTGCGCGAGCACGACGGGTTGGCACTCTCCAGCCGCAACGCGCTGCTCGACCCCGCCGCACGGTCCCGTGCGCTCGCGCTGCACGCCGCGTTGTGCGCGGCCGCCGAGCTGGCCGCCACGGGGGAGCGCTCCTCCGCCGCACTGCTCGACGCCGCCAACGCCGCGCTGGCCGCAGCCGAGGTGCGCGCCGACTACGTCGCGCTGGTCGATCCCGGCACGCTCGAGCCCTTCACACGGCTCGACCGGCCGGCGCTGCTGGCGGTCGCCGCGCACGTCGGCGGGGTGCGGCTGATCGACAACGTCACGCTCGAGCCCGTGCGCGGCGGGAAGGATGACAAGCGGGGCACGAGCAATGAGAATCGCGGCGCGAGGGGTGAGCATCGCGGCCGGAGAAACGTAAATGGAGCGGGCACGGCGACAGCCACCACCATCGGCGAGAGGAGAGACGAGACCCCATGCAGCGCGTGATGCTCAAGTCCAAGATCCACCGCGCGACGGTCACCGACTGCGACCTGCACTACGTCGGGTCGATCACGATCGACGCCGACCTGCTGGAGGCCGCCGACATCCTCGAGCACGAGCAGGTGCACGTCGTCGACGTCGACAACGGCGCCCGCTTCGAGACCTACACGATCGCCGGCGAGCGCGGCTCGGGGGCGATGAAGGTCAACGGCGCCGCCGCGCGCCTCGTGCACCGCGGCGACACGATCATCGTGATCTCCTACGGCCAGTACGACCAGGCCGAGATGGAGCGCTACGAGCCCCGCGTGGTGCACGTGGAGGCCAACACCAACCGCATCATCACCGTCGACGACGCGGTGGCGACCCTGCTCGCCTGAGGGCGCCAACCCAACGTCAGAGAGGAAGCAAACACACCATGTCCAGCCATCCAGCCGCCCGCCCCACCAACCAATCGAGCGTTCAGATCCCCCACGACCCCGGCCGCCTGCCGATGACGCTGCCGCTGCTGGCGGAGAAGAAGCGCCTCGGCGACCCGATCGTGATGGTCACCGCCTACGACTACCCCAGCGCCCGCGCCGCCGAGGCGGCCGGGGTCGACCTCGTGCTGGTCGGCGACTCCGCCGCCACCACGGTGCTCGGCTACAGCGCCACCACGCCGGTGCGACTGGAGGACATGCTCGTGCTCGCCGCCGCCGCGCGGCGCGGCCTGCGCACGCCGCTGTTGATCGGCGACCTGCCGTTCGGCTCGTATGAGATCAGCGACGAGCAGGCGATCGCCTCCGCGGTGCGGATGGTGCAGGAGGCCGGCTGCGACGCGGTCAAGCTGGAGGGCGGCGGCCCCGCCTCCGCGAGCCGCGCACGGGCGATCGTCGGCGCTGGCATCCCCGCGATGGGCCACGTCGGGCTCACCCCGCAGACGTCCACTTCGCTCGGCGGCTGGAAGGCGCAGGGACGCAGCGCGCAGGCGGCCGCGAAGATCGCCGCGCAGGCGCTGGCGCTGCAGGAGGCCGGTTGTTTTGCGATCGTGTTCGAGGCGATCCCGGCCGCCGTCACCGAGGAGCTGATGGGCCAGATGGAGATCCCCGTGATCGGCATCGGCGCCGGCCCGGCTACCGACGGGCAGGTGCTCGTCTTCCACGACCTGCTCGGCATCCGCGACGGCCTCGGGCCGCGCTTCGTCAAGCGCTACGCCAACCTCCAGGAGGAGATGAACGCCGGCGTCCTCGCCTATGCGGAGGACGTCCGCGCGCGGCGCTACCCCGGCCCCGAGCACACCTACAAGATCGACCCCGCCGAGGTTGCTGAGCTGCACGAGCTGCTGCGTTGAGGCCCCAACCGTGGGGGCAGTCCTTGGCCCGCCGAACTCCGCTCGAACTCGCCCCTACTGGTTGAGTTCGATCGTGTTCATGAGGTGCTTGTAGGAGAAGACGGCGTGGGCTTCCGTTTCGGCCAGTTCCGCTTCGAAGTTTTCGATGTTATGAAAGAGCGCGACGGCGCCGACGGTCGCGTAGGGCCTGGCGAGCCTCATGATCAACGGGCCTTCTTCGGCTTCGGGATCGGCCGCGTCGTACTGCTTGAGGAACTGGGTGGTGCTGGCGCTCAGCGTCTTGTAGCCGCTGGCGGCCCATTCCTTGATGTCGCCGCACAGGCTGGGGACGGTGATACCAACGAGCTTGTCGAGCTTGGTCGCGAAGGTTTTCACCGCGCGCGTGAGCTTGGAACTGCTCCAGTGCAGCCCCTTCACCGCGTGGTAGAAGGTCCTGATCGGGCCAGCGGCAGTGCGGTAGCCGACGACCGTCAGCACGCCCACGACCTCGTCGTCGAGCTGTTCGGCGCCGTGGTTCTGCGGCGATTCCGCCGCCACCTTGGGGCACTGAGCGGCAACCGCGTTCGCGTAGCTGTTGACGGCGGCAAGCCCCCTCGGTAGATCCGGACGCGCGGCTCTCAGCAGCGTCTTGGTGGCGCGTGAGAGCGCCCGTATGGCGGTCACGTCACCGGCTGACTCGGCGAACGCGACCGGCGACGCCGCCAGCGCCAAGCCAACGAGAACGAGCACAACAGACCCCGACACACCCCTCCATCCCATACGTAAGAGGTTAGCCGATGCCGGAGGCGGGCACCCCCGATACCGGCTTGGTCTTTTCAGTTGTCGGATCCCGCTACTTCTTGTGCTTGGGCTTGTGGCCCTTGACGGTGAGGCTGTACGTGTGCGTCGTGGGCGTGCCGCCCAGCGATGAGGTGTAGGTCAGGGTCGCGGTGAGATGGACCGTCTTGCCCTTCTTCAGCAGTGACTTGATCTTGCTGGACAGGTAGACAGTCAGCTTCAGCGGCACGCCCGCCGTGCCGCTGGCGGAGGCCTTGCCGGCCGCCGTTGTGGACGGAAGGCACTTGCCTTTGATCTTGATCTGGCCGTGCTTGCACTTCTTGGACTTCGCTGTCGTAGCCGAGGCGCTGGCAATCGACGCCGTCGGCACCGTGACCACCAGCGTCGCCTCGCCCGACTGGGTCGGGACGAACGTGATCGTCACCGTCCCGTTGGAGTTCGAGACGATGCTCTCGATTGTGTAGCCGCTGTTGGGTGCCGGCGGGGGCGGGGGTTTCAAGGCCGGCGGCGGCGGGTTGTCTGCTGCGTAGAGGGCTGCGTAGTTCAGGGATTCCACGAACACCTGCGTCCCCGTACCCGGATTGTTGTCGTAGGCGATCTCGGCATTGCCACCGCCGATGCCGGCGATCACGCCGTGGGCGGTGTACGGGATCGGGGTGACAGCCGATCCACCCCAGCTGGCCCCTCCGTTGCTGCTGTAGTCGATCACGGCCTTGCCGGATTCCCAGAGGGCGTACACGCCGGTGCCAGAGTCCTCGGACAGGTCGAGCGAGTCGACGCCATCGAGAACTTCGCCGGTTACATCGGCCAGCTCGGTTGGGGCGCCGAACGACCCTCCTGTGGCCGTTGCGACAAACGGGCGGTAGTCGAGCTGGTAGTCCGAGCCGGCCCCGGAAATGCCGGAACCTTCCTGCTCGACCACGCCGATCCCATCCTCGCCGCCGCTGGCCACCACCGGCGTCTCGGCGGAGCAGGCGAGCACCCCATACCCCGGCAGACCCTCGCCGTTGAGCGTGCCCGCAGCGTTGGATGTTCCGTCCACCTTACCGGCGGAGACGCCGTAGCCAGTGCCGGCGCTGTTGAGGCATCCCGGGAGGGCTTCGGGCGGGCCGCCGAAGTTATCCCCGACGCCGACCACCACGTCGGTGCCCGCGGCCGCGGGTGGGGGCGCCGGCTCGGCGGCGATCTCCGGTCCGTCGGTGTCGAGCGCCTTCCTCGGGAACAGGCCGGGCGGAGTGGTGTGCTGGTTGCTGTTGGGTTCCTTGATTTCGGGATCCGGGGCCGTGAGCGCGGTATCGCCGAAGTAGTCGCCGTAGTCGTCCAGCAGGCCGACGTCACTGGCGCTGAGCGCGACGGCGTTGCCGAAGGCGTTATAGAGCGAGACAGGACTGATCGACTCGCCACCGTTCTGCAGGCCCTGTCCGCTCGACATGAAGGCGGCGCCACCCGGCGGTGATACCCATGCGATGCTGCCGTTGTAGGGGGTGGTGCCAATAACCGCCACGTCGCCGCCCGGTAGGACCATGAGGCCCCCGGGACCGGCGAACTCGTCGCCCGTGAAGTGCGAGTCCTCGAGCAACACCGGCGCGCCACCCGAGCAGGCGGTGGCGCCCGCCGGCAGGATGCACAGGTCGACAGCGGGCTTGACCGGATCCGCCCAGGCGACGTAGGTCGTCCCCGTCGTCGGGTCATAGGCGATCAACGGCGGGGTGCCATTGTCGGGGGCGTCTAGCGTGATCGGTGCAGCCAACGCCGACGAAGCCGCAAGCGCTGCGGCCCCAGCCAGGACGACGGCGGCGAGCGCAGCCACCAGCCCACCAAGCAGGGTGGCACGACGCAGCGCAGGGCGCGACGCGGCCTTCCTTGACGTGAACGACATCACAGCCGACATGCTTCCCCAATCTGTCGTTGACACCTGCCGCCGAGCCTCGCCATCCGGGCGGGCTGCGTGCGCAACACTAGCGCTTCCCCTGGACGGGATCAGCCGTACTCAACACTTCGTAACACACGCGCCGGAGCGCCCGCCGCGATCGAGAACGGCGGGATGTCTTGCGTGACGACGCTGCCCGCGCCGATCACGCAGCGCTCGCCGACGGAGACGCCGCTCGTGATCACGACGTGCGCGCCCAGCCAGCAGTTGGCGCCGATCCGCGTGGGGCCCTTGGACGTGAAGCCCTGCCAGGGAACCGGCTTGTCAGGGTCGTCGTAGCGGTGGGCGGCGTCGGAGACGAAGCAGCCATTGGCCAGCATGCAGTGCTCGCCGATCTCGACCAGCTCCTGCGCGGCGATCATCACGCCCTGGTTGAGGAACGTGCCGGCGCCGATCCGAACGCGGGCGCTGCCGGGGACGGTAATCCACACATTCGGCTCGAACAGCACCCCCTCCCCCACCTCCAAGCGCCCCTCGCGCAGGGCCTCCAGCACATTGCCCTGCAACGGCCAGCGGGCGAACGCGCCGCGGCGCATCAGCTCCCAGTGGATCTGTGCGCGGCTCCAGGGGAGCGTGTTGCGCTCGTACCACTTCCACTTCTGGACCCACAGGCGAGCCTGGCGGGCAAGCTCGTCGATCCCCGCGCGCCGCTGGGGATCGGTGGGGGTGTTCAAGCGGCGGCCTTCGCGCGCGGTTTGCGTTTGGCGGCCGCGGGCGGACGCGGCTTCTTGACGGCCCCGCGCGGCTTGCCGTTGGAGGAGGCACCCGACGCGACCGATCGTCCGGGATCGGCCAGCAACGGCGCGAGGAACTGCCCCGTGTGCGAAGCCGGCTCGGCCGCGACCTCCTCCGGCGTGCCGGCGGCGACCACCAAGCCGCCCTCCTCGCCCCCCTCGGGGCCCATGTCGATCAGGCGGTCGGCGCACTTGATGACGTCGAGGTTGTGCTCGATCACGACCACCGAGTTGCCGGCGTCCACCAGCCGCTGGAGCACCTCGAGCAGCCGCTGCACGTCGGCGAAGTGCAGCCCAGTGGTCGGCTCGTCCAGGATGTAGAGCGTGCGCCCCGTCGCCACCTTGGAGAGCTCGGTGGCGAGCTTCACGCGCTGGGCCTCGCCCCCGGAGAGCGTGGTGGCGGGCTGACCGAGGCGCACGTAGCCGAGCCCAACCGCGTTCAGGGTCTCCAGGCGCCGGCGCACCTTGGGGATGTGCTCGAAGAACTTGACAGCCTCCTCAATCGGCATGTCGAGCACGTCGGCGATCGACTTGCCCTTGAAGCGGATCTCCAGCGTCTCGCGGTTGTAGCGCTTGCCGCCGCACTGCTCGCAGGGGACGTACACGTCGGGCAGGAAGTGCATCTCGATCTTGATCTGCCCGTCGCCCTTGCACACCTCGCAGCGTCCGCCCTTGACGTTGAAGGAGAAGCGGCCGGGCTTGTAGCCGCGCGCGCGGGCCTCCTGCGTTTTGGAGAACATGTCGCGGATCACGTCGAACAGGCCGGTGTAGGTGGCGGGGTTGGAGCGCGGGGTGCGCCCGATCGGGGACTGGTCGACGGCGATGATCTTGTCGAGCTGCTCGAGGCCCTTGATCGCACGGTGGGCGCCGGGGCGGGCGCGCGCGCGGTGCAGGCGCGCGGAGAGCGCCTTGTAGAGGATCTCGTTGACGAGCGTGGACTTGCCCGAGCCGGAGACCCCCGTCACGCAGGTGAGCGTGCCGAGCGGGAAGGCGGCGTCGATGTCGCGCAGGTTGTGCTGCGAGGCGCCTTCCACCTTCACATAACCGGTGGGGGTGCGGCGCTTGGCGGGCACCGCCACGGCGAGGGTGCCGGCGAGGTACTGGCCGGTAGCCGACTCGCGCACCTGCTGCACCTGCGCCGCGGTGCCTTGCGCGACGATCCGCCCGCCGTGTTCGCCGGCGCCGGGACCAAGGTCGACGAGGTGGTCGGCGGCGCGCATCGTCTGCTCGTCGTGCTCGACCACGATCACCGTGTTGCCGAGGTCGCGCAGCCGCTCCAGGGTGGCGATCAGCTTCGAGTTGTCGCGCTGGTGCAGTCCGATCGAGGGCTCGTCGAGGATGTACAGCACCCCCACCAGCGAGGAGCCGATCTGCGTCGCCAACCTGATCCGCTGGGCCTCGCCCCCGGAGAGCGTTGCTGAGGAGCGATCCATCGAGAGGTAGCCGATGCCGACGTTCTCCAGGAACTGCAGGCGCTCGGAGATCTCACGCAGGATCAGACGCGCGACGTGGCGGTCGGTGTCGGAGAGCTCCACGTCGTCAAGCCACTCGATCGCGCGCCGCGCGGAGAGCGCGCAGAAGTCCTCGATCCGCGTGCCCCCCACCAGCACCGCGCGGGACTCCGGCCGCAACCGCGCGCCCCCGCACGCGGGGCACGGCCGCAAAGACATGTACTCCTCGAGTTTCTCCTTCACGCCCTCGGACTCGGTTTCGCGGTAGCGCTTTTCGAGGTTGGCGATCAGCCCGCCAAAGCGGGTGGAGTAGGAGCGCCGGCGGCCGAAGCGGTTGCGGTAGGTGATCGCCAGCGGCTCCTTCGTCCCATTCAAGAACAGGTTCTGATGCTCCAGCGGAAGGGCCTCCCACGGCGCGTCGAGGTCGACGCCGTAGCTCTCGGCGAGCGCCGCGGCTACCTGGTCGTAGTAGTTGGAGAAGGCCGCCGCCCGGCTCCAGGGCGCGATCGCCCCCTCGGCAAC
>CAYNGQ010000336.1:0-1581 GCA_964396735.1 uncultured Solirubrobacteraceae bacterium
TCCGTCCCCCTCCTCCTCTCCCTTCCCCCCCTCCTCCTCATCCTCGGTGACCGCGGCGCCGCTGCTGCGCGCCGGCCAGGCCGAGCCGCGGGCGCTGTTCGCGGGCCTCGGCGCGCTCTGGGCGCGGGGCGTGAGCGTCGATTGGAGCGCGGTTTTTGCGGAGTCCCCCGCGCGGCGCGTGGAGCTGCCCGCCTACGCCTTCCAGCGCGAGCGCTACTGGTTGGAGTCCGCCGCGGGCGGGGGCGACGTGGTGGCGGCCGGGCAGACGCCGGCCGAGCACCCGCTGCTCGGCGCGACGGTTGCGCTGGCGAGCGACGAGTGGCTCTTCACCGGCCGTCTCTCGCTGAGCACCCACCCGTGGCTTGCCGACCACACCGTGTTCGGGCGGGTGGTGCTCGCCGGCACGGCGTTGGTGGAGCTCGCGCTGCACGCGGGCGGCGAGGCCGGCTGCGAGTCGCTGCGCGAGCTGGTGCTGGAGGCGCCACTGGTATTGGACGCCCGCCCGCCCGCCCTCGGCCGGCCGGAGACGGGCGCGACACAGATCCAGCTCGCGCTCGGCCAGCCGGACGAGGGGGGCTGCAGGGAGGTGGAGATCCATTCGCGCAGCGAGAGCACGAGTGGCGCGGGTTCGGCCGCGGGTGGTTGGACGCGTCACGCGAGCGGCGTGCTCGCGCCCCGCGAGCTCGACGGGGAGGAGGCGATCGACGGCGCCGGCGGTGCGGCTGTGGCCGAGGCGTCGAGCGTGCCGGCAGGTACGGCGTGGAGCTGGCTGAACGGCGAGGCGTGGCCGCCCGCGGGCGCGGTCGCGGTGGAGCTCGACGGCCTGTACGAGCGCCTCGCGGACTTTGGCCTCGAATACGGCCCGCTGTTCCAGGGTCTGCGCCGGATGTGGCGGCGTGGAGAGGAGACGTTCGCCGAGGTTGCGCTGCCCGAGGAGTCGGCGGCCCGGCGCTTCGGCCTGCATCCCGCGCTGCTGGATGCCGCGCTGCATCCCGCTGCGATGTTCGAGGACGCAGAGGGGGAGAGCCAGCCGCGACTGCCGTTCGCCTGGAGTGGCGTGAGCCTGCACGCCACCGGCGCGTCACGGCTGCGCGCGCGGCTGGCGCCGACGGAGGACGACGAAGGGCTGTCGCTGACGCTCGCGAACGAGGATGGGCAGCTGCTGGCTACGGTGAGGGAGCTGACTGCGCGCCCGGTCTCCAGCGAGCAGCTGGAGGCCGCGGGCGGCGGGAGCGCGGCGGGCGAGTCGCTCTTCCAGATCGAGTGGGCGCCGGTCGAGGTCGGGGCGGAGGTGGCGCTCGACGGCGATGAGTGGACGGTGGTCGACTGCGCCGCGGCGCCGAGCGACGCGGCGCCGAGCGCGACGAGCGGTGTGGAGGGCGATGAGGAGGGCTCCACCGCCCGTGCGCAGTCGGCGCATTTGACGGCCCGCAGGACGCTGGCGCTGGCCCAGGAGTGGCTGGCGCAGGAGCGGCTGGACGATGCGAAGCTGGTGCTGCTCACACACGGAGCGGTCGCCGCGGCGCCCACCGATGTGCCGGACGTCGCGCAGGCCGCCGTGTGGGGACTGATCCGCTCGGC
>CAYNGQ010000337.1:0-2353 GCA_964396735.1 uncultured Solirubrobacteraceae bacterium
CGCCGCGGGCGGCGAGGGGATCGGGTGGTTTCCGAGCGACCGCGGGTGGGACCTGGAGGGGCTGTACGACCCCGACCCCGATCGCCCGGGCACGAGCTATACGCGCGAGGGCGGCTTCCTGTATGACGCGGGTGAGTTCGACGCGGCCTTCTTCGGGATCGGCCCGCGCGAGGCGCTGGCGATGGACCCGCAGCAGCGGCTGCTGCTGGAGGTGTGCTGGGAGACGCTGGAGGACGCGGGGATCGACCCCGATTCGCTGCGCGGCACCCCGAGCGGGGTGTTTGCGGGCACCAACATGCGCGACTACGCCACCGCGCTGCCGGGCGAGACGGCGCGCGAACTGGAGGGCTACCTGACCACGGGCAGCGCCGGGAGCGTGCTGTCGGGCAGGGTGGCCTACACGTTTGGGTGGGAGGGCCCGGCGGTGACGGTCGACACGGCGTGCTCGTCCTCGCTGGTGGCGCTGCACTGGGCCTGCCAGGCGCTGCGCGCGGGCGAATGCTCGCTGGCGCTGGCGGGCGGGGTGACGGTGATGGCGACCCCCGGCGTGTTCGTGGAGTTCAGCCGCCAGCACGGGCTGGCGGCGGACGGGCGCTGCAAGCCGTTTGCCGCCGCCGCCGACGGCACCGGCTGGAGCGAGGGAGTGGGCGTGCTGGCGCTCGAGCGCCTCGCCGACGCGCGCGCCAACGGCCACGAGGTGCTGGCGCTGGTGCGCGGCAGCGCCGTCAACCAGGATGGCGCCAGCAACGGCCTCACCGCGCCGAACGGGCCCTCGCAGCAGCGCGTGATCGCGCAGGCGCTCGCCAACGCCGGCGTCGAGCCGGGAGCGGTGGACGCGGTGGAGGCGCACGGGACGGGCACCCGGCTGGGCGACCCGATCGAGGCGCGGGCGCTGCTGGCGGCCTACGGGCGCGAGCGCCCCGGCGAGGCGCCGCTGTGGTTGGGGTCGGTGAAGTCCAACATCGGTCACACGCAGGCGGCGGCGGGCGTGGCGGGGGTGATCAAGATGGTGATGGCGCTGCGCCACGAGCGGCTGCCGCGGACGCTCAACGTGGACGCGCCCACCGGCGAGGTCGATTGGAGTGCGGGCAACGTCGCGCTGCTGACCGACGAGCAGCCGTGGCGGACGGGCGGCAGGCCGCGCCGCGCGGGCGTCTCGGCGTTCGGCGTGAGCGGCACCAACGCGCACGTGATCCTGGAGGAGGCGCCTCGCGATGTGCCCGGGAAGTCGCCCGGCGGCGAGTCACCGGCGCCCACATCGAGGCTGGATCGGCCGGCCGGCCGGGTGCTGGGCGGCTCGGAGAGCGACTCCGACGGCGATGCGGGGTGGCGGCCTTTGCCGCGCATGCTGCCGTGGGTGCTGTCGGGCCGCGGCGAGGCCGGCCTGCGGGCGCAGGCGGCGCGCCTGCGAAGGTTCCTCGCCGACGACGCCTCGCTCGACGCGGCCGACGTCGCGCTCTCGCTGACGGCACGGGTGGCCCTGGAGGATCGCGCAGTGGTGCTGATCGACCCGCCGGCCGACTCTCCGCCGGACCCGGATCGCGAGTGCTTGCTCGCACCACTCGCGGCGCTCGCCGAGGAGCGGCCCGTGGAGCACGTGCTGCGGGGCCGGGCCCGTGACGGGCTGACGGCGTTTCTGTTCACCGGCCAGGGCGCGCAGCGTGTGGGGATGGGCCGGGAGCTGCATCGGGAGCTCCCCGTGTTCGCGGCGGCGTTCGACGCGGTGTGCGAGCACCTCGACCGGGAGCTCGGGCGCTCGCTGCGCGAGGTGGCGTTCGGTGAGGACGTCGCCGCGGGTGCGTCGCTCGATCGCACCGGGTGGGCGCAGCCGGCGCTGTTTGCCCTGGAGGTCGCGCTCCACCGGCTGCTCGAAGCGTGGGGCGTGCGCCCCGACTTCGTGATCGGTCATTCGGTCGGGGAGCTGGCGGCCGCCCACGTCGCGGGGGTGTTCTCGTTGGAGGATGCCTGCCGGCTGGTGGCGGCGCGCGGCCGGCTGATGGACGAGCTGCCGGAGGGCGGCGCGATGGCGGCGATCGCCGCTCCCGAGGAGGAGGTGCGGGAGTCGTTCGAGGCGTTGGCCGGCTGGGAGCGGCGGGTGGCGCTGGCGGCGGTGAACGGGCCCCGCGCCGTGGTCGTCTCCGGCGACGAGGACGCGGTCGCGGAGGTCGTCGAGCTGTGGACGCAGCGGGGCATCAGGACAAAGCGCCTGCGGGTCAGCCACGCGTTTCACTCGCCGCGCATGGACGGCATGCTGGAGGCGTTCGAGCGGGTCGCCGCGAGCGTGTCGTTCGCGCTGCCGCGGATCCCACTCGTCAGCAACCTCTCCGGCGAGGTGGCCGCGGCCGACGAGCTG
>CAYNGQ010000338.1:0-2791 GCA_964396735.1 uncultured Solirubrobacteraceae bacterium
TCGACATGGCCTCCGCGCACGCGGCGGGCCGCCCGGGGATGGAAGCGCTGGCGGGGAAGCTGGAGGAGGCGGGGATCCCCGCGCGCGTGGAGGAGTCCGAGCCGCAGGTGCTGTGGGGCAAGCTCGTGCGCCTCAACGCGCTGGCGTGCACCACCAGCGCGTTCGACAAGCTGCTGGGCGAAATCCTCACCACGCCCGAGCTGCGCGCCGAGCTGGTGGGGGCGATCGAGGAGGGCTGCGCGGTGGCGGCGGCCGAGGGAGCGAAGATCGACGCCGCCGACCCGCTGGGCGAACTGAGCGCCGCGCACCCCACGCTGGGCAGCTCGATGCAACGCGACATCGCCGCCGGCAGGACCCCCGAGCTGGACGCGATCCCCGGGGCGGTGCTGCGCGCGGCGGCCCGCCACGGCGTGGAGTGTCCGACGATCGAACGGCTGGTGGCGATGATCGCCAAGCGCGTGGGGCCGAGGCTCCCTACTCCCCGAAGGGCCTGAATCGAGGCTCGCCCGCCTCGCCCGGCGACGCGGCGGGAGCTGCGTGAGTGGCGACGGCCTCGACCACCTCCGCCTCGGACTCCTCGCGCTCCTCGTCGTGCTGTCCGTCGCACAGCACGCGGAAGTTGCCGGTGACGCCGCTGTCGGCGTGAATCGTGATGCCGGGAAGGATCTCCTCGCCCTCCTCGAAGCCCAGCCGCTCCATGTCGAAGTGGGTGAGGCCGATGCCGTGCGCGGTGTGCGTCGGGTTCTCGCGGTCGTGCGCCGCCACCGCCTGGGCAAAGCGCTCGAGGTTCTTGGCGATCTTGCCGGTGTCCGCCATCGCTCGCCGGAAGCGTAGCGCGTGGCGGACGACCGCCCGCGGGCGTACGATGCAGCGGCAGCGTGCCGACGTGCGACGAGCGCTGCGAGGCGCCGCACGCGCAGCGCCCGGCACAACCACGACGACCCACCAACGACCATCACCCAAGCCGACGGAAGGGGAGTGACCCGCGATGGACATCTTCGCTCAGCTTGACGAGGCGCGCAGGCGCACCAACGTGCTCGAACACCCCTTCTACCAGCGCTGGAGCTCGGGCGAGCTGCAGGATGGCGAGCTGGAGCTGTACGCCGGCGAGTACGGCCACGCGGTGCACGCGCTCGCGCAGGCCTCGCGGCTGGCCGCGGAGAAGGCCGCGAGCGGGTGGGCTCCCATCCACGCCGCCGGCCTCGCCCACCACGCCGCCGAGGAGGAGAGCCACGTGGAGCTATGGGAGCAGTTCGTGCGTGCGGTGGGCGACGGGGATCACCGGGAGCCCCTGGCGCAGACGCGCACCTGCGCGCAGGCATGGACCGCGGGCGAGGACCTGCTGGAGCGCCTGGCGGTGCTCTACACGGTGGAGGCCAGCCAGCCGGCGATCTCGACCACCAAGCTCGCGGGCCTCGCCACCCACTACGGCGTGCCGGAGGACTCCCCGGGAGCGGCCTACTTCACGCTGCACGCCAAGCTCGACGTGGAGCACGCCCGCCAGGCGCGCGAGCTGATCGAGCAGCTGCTGCCCGAGGACGCGGAGGAGCGCGACGCCGTCGGCGAGCGCATGCTCGCACGCGCCCAGGCCGCGCTGGATGGCAACTGGCAGCTGCTCGACGGCGTCGAGGAGCGGCGTCCGGTCACTGCGTAGGGCTGGCGGCGCGCGGGGCAAGCGCCCCGCGCACGGCCGGCGCGACCTCGCTGCCGAACAGCTCGATCGCGCGCATCGCGCGCGCATGCGGCAGCGCCCCGATGCTGACCTGCCCGAGGAAGCGGTCGTGCGCGAACAGCTCGTGCTCGGCGAGGATCTTCTCCACAACTTGCTGAGGACTCCCCACAAGCAGATGCCCCTCCGGCCCGCATGCCGCATCGAACTGCGCGCGCGCCATCGGCGGCCAGCCCCGCTCGCGCCCGATGCGGTTCATCACCTGCGAGTAGGCAGGGAAGTACTCGTCCGCCGCCCGCTGTGAGGTGGCGGCGAGGTAGGTGTGGGAGTTGATCCCGACCGCTGGTCCGGCGGGGTTCGGTGCGACCGCCCGTGCGAGTGCCTCTCCCTGCATTCTCGCCCTGCCCTCGAGCGCCGCCCCCTCGCCATCATCCCCGTCCGCCGGTGGCCGTCCCTGCGCGACGGCCCGGCGGTAGAGATCGACCAGCGGCGCAAACCGCGCGGGCGGCCCACCGATGATCGCGATCATCAACGGCAGCCCGAGCATCCCCGCGCGCGCCACCGAGGCGGGTGTCCCGCCGACGGCGATCCATACCGGCAGCGGGTTCTGCAGCGGGCGCGGATACACACCCACGTCGTGCAGCGCGGCTCGATGCCGCCCCGACCAGGTGACACGCTCAGAGGAGCGCAGCGCCAGCAGCAGCTCGAGCTTCTCCGCAAACAGCTCGTCGTAGTCGTCGAGGTCTAAGCCGTACAGCGGAAATGACTCCGTGAATGACCCCCTGCCGGCCATGATCTCCGCGCGTCCCCCCGAGATCAGGTCGAGCGTGGCGAAGTCCTGAAACACCCTCACCGGGTCGGCCGAGCTGAGCACCGTGACGGCGCTGCTCAGACGGATGCTCTTGGTGCGCGCCGCGGCCGCGGCCAGCGCAACCGCGGGCGAGGAGACAGCGTAGTCGGGCCGATGGTGCTCGCCCAACCCAAAGACCTCCAGACCGAGCTGGTCGGCGAGCTCGATCTCCTCCAGCAGCTCGCCCAGCCGCCCTGCCGTGCGATCCGCGTCGGCGCCGAGCTGCAGGTCGGCGAAGGTGGCCAGTCCCAGTTCCACAGTGCGAGGCTATA
>CAYNGQ010000339.1:0-3935 GCA_964396735.1 uncultured Solirubrobacteraceae bacterium
AGACGGCCGCCGCGACCGATGCCGTAGGCGATCCACGAGCCGACGAGCGTGCCCAGCAGACCAGCGAGCACGATGCCGGTCATCGTCAGGTGGTGGTGCGCGCCCGAGCCGCCGGGGTCCGCTACCGCAAAGCCGGCGAACAGCATCACCACCTCCGAGGGGATCGGAATGCAGGCCGAGCCGAGCGCCATCAGCAAGAACACCGCCGGCAGCCCCCCATCGCGGACGAGGTGCCAGGTAGCGGTGACGACCGATTCGGTGACCGAGGCGAGGATGAGCACGGGCGCGTCAACGATACCCGGATGCGACGGCGCGATCTGCCGAGGCACGTGCGGGCACGATGAGGATCGTCTCACGACATCGGGGTGCGGGGGCCGGGCGCCTGCCCGGTATCGCCCGGCGATACGGTCTGCCGATGCGCGTCTGGATCGACCTCACCAACAGCCCCCACGTGCTAGTCATGCGGCCGGTGATTGAGGCGCTGGAGCGCGATGGCCACGAGGTCCGGGTGACCGCCCGCGACTTCGCCCAGACGCTGGGGCTGCTGCGCCGCTTCGAGATCCCCCACACCGCGATCGGGCACCACCGCGGCGAGCGACTGGCCGCGAAGGCAGGCGGCCTCGCGCTGCGCTCGGGGGCCCTACTGCGCTGGGCCCGCGCCGAGGCGCGGAGATCGAGAGCCCAGCTTCCCTCCCCCTCCTCCCCCCATGCCTCCGGCGGCTTTGACATTGCGCTCGGCCATGGCTCCAACGACGTGAGCGTCGCCGCTGCCCTGCTGCGGATTCCCAGTGCCACGATGTTCGACTACGAGTGGGCGACCGTCCAGCACCAGATCAACTGCCGCTTGGCGCGCGCGGTGGTCGTGCCCGAGGCGATCCCCTCCGAGCGCCTCGATCGCTACGGCGCGCGCGGCAAGGTGCGCGCCTATGCGGGGCTGAAGGAGGAATACTACCTCGCCGACTTCGAGCCCGATACCGCGATCCTTTCCCAGCTGGGGCTTGACTCAGGGCGGCCGATCGTCGTGGTGCGCACCCCCCCGGAGGTCTCGCTTTACCACAGGTTCGAGAACGACCTCTTCGCGCGGGTGCTCGAGCGTCTGCGCGATGCGGGCGCCAGCGCGGAGGGGGTGCAGTCGGTGGTGCTGCCCCGCACCCCGGCCCAGCGCGCGGAGCTTGCCGGCGTGCCCGGCTTCGTCGTCCCCGAGCAGGCGATCGACGCACAGTCGTTGATCGCCCTCTCCGACCTCGTGATCTCCGCCGGCGGCACGATGAATCGCGAGGCCGTCGCGCTCGGCGTTCCGGTGTACACCACCTTCGAGGGCCGGCTCGGGGCGGTCGATGAGCAGTTGATCGCCGAGGGCCGGTTGCGCAAGCTGCGCGACCCCATCCAAATAAATCTCAAAAAAAGACCCCCCACCACTACGCACGTGCGTATCCGGCGCGACCCGCGCGAGCTCGTCGATCTGCTGCTCTCGCCGCTGCGGTCGCGCTAATACTGGTAGGCGCGCCCGGCTTCCCAGCGCTCGATCCCGAGCTGGCAGAGGCGGTCGACGAGCTCGGGGTAGGGGACCCCCGAGGCCTCGGTCAGCTTCGCGTACACGCTCGTCGGCGTGAAGCCGGGCATCGTGTTGAGCTCGTTCACCAACACCTGCTCGCCGTCCACGAAGAAGTCCACGCGCGCGAGACCCTCGCAGCCGGTGTACGCGAACACCTCCAGCGCCAGCTCCCGCACCCGCGCGCTCGCCGCGGCAGAGATGCGGGCCGGCACAACCAGCTGCATGCCCCCGTCGCGGTACTTTGCGGCGTAGTCGTACCACTCCTCGGCGAACACGATCTCCCCGGGCACCGAGGCGAGCCCAAGAGGGTGGCGCAGCCGGCCGCAGGCCGGCGAGCTGCGCCCCTCTTTATCGATCACCCCGAGCACGGCGCACTCGACCTCCATTCCGTGCGCCATCGCCTCGACGATCACCAGCGGGTCGTGCGCGAAGGCGCGGTCGAGTGCCTCACCGAGCTGGGAGGCGTCAGCGACCTTGGCGATTCCCACCGAGGAGCCGAGATGGGCGGGCTTGACGAATATGGGGAGCCCGAGGCCCGCGATCTCGCCCAGTACCTCGGCGGGGGTTTCGCGCCAGCGCTGGACGCGGGTGCCAACGTACTCCACCTGGGGCACCCCACAGGCGGACATCAGCTCTTTGAAGAGCACCTTGTCCATGCATAGCGCGGAGCTCGCCACACCCGCGCCGACGTAGGCGACGTCGAGCGTCTCGAGCAGCCCCTGCACGGTGCCATCCTCGCCGAAGGGCCCGTGCAGCGCGGGAAACACCACATCTGCGTCGAGCAGCCCCTCGCCCGGGCAGAGGGTGAGTCGCTCCCCGCCGTGACGCCACGCGCCGTCGCGCTCGATTTCCACCCAGCGGACCTCGTGCCCGGCACGCTCGAGGCCCTCGCGCACCGCGCGCGCGGAGGCCAGCGAGACATCGTGCTCGGAGGAGCGCCCACCCGCGAGCAGCGCGACAGTGAGAGTGCTCGTCATGGAACGGCAGGCGCAGCGGCGGGCGGGGTCTGGGAGGTGGTGGTCGTGGTGCCGGGCGTCGTCGTGGTCGTGGTGCTCGGCGTGGTCTGCGCCGCGAGTTCGCCCACGGTCAGCTTGATCGTGGCTCCCCGCTTGGCCTTGGTGCCGCCCGCGGGGGTCTGCTGAAGCACCAACCCGACTTCGGCTTCGCTCGTGACGGTGCGCGTGCTGGACTTCACCACGAAGCCCGCCCCAATCAGTTCGCCTTCGGCCCGTTCCTGCTTTTTGCCGACCACGCGCGGAATCGCGACTTCCTGCGAGGCCTTCACCACCACGAGGCTCACCGCTTCGCCGCTGGGCACGGAGCTGCCCGCGGAGGGCGACTGCGAGAGCACCGTGCCGGCCGTCTGGCCCGCTTCTTCGCGCTTGGTGACGGCGCCCACGTGCAACCCCGCGGCGCGCAGCGAGACCCGCGCTTCGGCTTCGCTCTGGCCGGTCACAGTGGGGACTTCCACCTGCGGGGGGCCGGTCGAGACGAACACCGTCACCGGGCTGCCCGCCAGCAGCGGCACGCCCTGCGAGGGTTCGGTGGAGATCACCTTGCCGCTCGGCACCGTCGCGCTGGAGCGATTCTGCACGTTGGGCTTGAAGTGTGCCTGCTCGAGCTTGTGCTCGGCTTCCGCGCTGGTGAGGTTTCTCACGTCGGGCACTCCGACGCTGGCGGGGCCGGTCGAGACGACGACGCTCACGTGCGCGCCGCGCTGCACCACGCTTCCCGCCGCGGGACTCACGGAGATCACGGAGCCCTGCGCGACATCGAGGCTGGGTGCCTGCGAGGGGACCGGCACCAGATCAGCCGCTTTGAGCTCGTTGGTCGCCAGCGAGGCGGAGCGACCGACGACATTGGGCACGGTCACCTGGCGTTTGCTCGCCGGCAGCAGCAGCGCAAGCGCGACCCCGGCAGCGATCAGCACCAGCAGCACCCCGCCCGCGATCCACCAGCGGCGCCTACGCCGCCACGCCGACGCCTCCACGGGGTCCTTCCGCTCCGCATCCTCGGCGGCGGGCGCCAGCAGCAGCGCAGTCGCGGCCGCCGGCGCCACCGGGCCGTTGCCGCCTGGCGCCACCGGCGGGCGCTCACCCGCCCCGGGCAGATTCCGGCGCACATGCTGGAGCGCGGCGATGAACTCGTCGGCGTCGGCAAAGCGCTCCGCGGGGTCCTTCGCGAGCGCCCGCAGCACCACGGCGTCTAGCTCCGGCGGAATCGCCGCTCGCGCGTGGGTGGGCGCAGGCACGGCCGCGCCGGTCGCCATGGCGTCAACTGGTTCGGTGGACGTGGCGCCAGGCGGGTGCGTGGGGGCGTGGCTCACAACCGTGCTCGGTGGCAGCGGCGCGGCGGAGACCTGCTTGAGCGCGATCGTCAC
>CAYNGQ010000340.1:0-1621 GCA_964396735.1 uncultured Solirubrobacteraceae bacterium
ATACGCTGACCAATCACCCGCAGGATCTGCTGGTCCTCCTCGGTAAACTCACGCGGCTTGTCATCGACCAGGCTGGTGACCGCGATAACCTTGCCCTGGTTATCCAGGGAGGGGAAGCCGCACCAGAAGTACGCGTCGAGATCGCGCAGATAACCGGCCTGTGGGAATAACTCCTGAACGCGTTCATAGATTCGGATGTCTTTGGCGGCCGCAACCGTGGCGCAGGGGGAGATATCCAGCGGGCAGCCTCCCGCGCTCGGTATCGCCGCATTTGAGCCTCTTGCGACCTTCAAGGTGCGTAATGGGTGAACACAAAGTCACCGGCTTTGGCGGGCTCGTGACAGGAAAAGCAGCCCTTGAGAACCGCCTCGTCGGCAGGTTTGCCGTCGTTAAATTGAGCGAACCCCCAGCCGCCGGTCGAGGCGTATTTGCTTGAATCCTTCACCATAAACTGGACCCCCTCCTTGGGAGGCCCGGCCACGAAAGATTGGGGACGGCCGAAGGCTTTGTTGTTTTCCTCTGACGGGACATAACTCCAGGCGAGACGGGCGATGATCGTACCGTCCGGAAATGGAAGCTTCCCTTCCCGGTAGGCCTTGATCGCTACGTCGTTGCCCAGAATGGCACGCAAATCGTCGAGGCTGCCTTCTTCGTGAGCGACGGAGATCAACCTCCAATCGCGGTATCCAGGAGGGATTTTGATTCCGAAGATCGGGTCGGCCCCTCCATCGGACTGTCCGGGTGCGGGGGCGACGTAGGCGGCCACGCCGGCCAGCGCGACAACTGCAACGAGCACGAAAAAAATCCGTCTCATAACGGCGCCTCCTTCGATCAGGGTTCAGAACAGGCGGGATCACGAGCAATCCCAATCAGGGCTGCCGGAGTCGGGGCCAGGATAGACCGGCGAGGCCGGCTGCGCATCGCCGCGACGGATGACAGGCCGGGGGCCGCAGCCGCATGATCGCGGCATGGATTTGCCAATGGATTTGCCTGGGCCTCTCGCCTGGCTGGTGGACGAGGCCAGCGCCTCGCCCGGTCCTGACCGGTTCCTGGCTGAGCTCGGCGGACGGCTGCTGGCCGATGGCCTGCCGCTAGCCGGCGGCGCCCTGACGCTCGCGGTGCCCCATCCGATCGTCGCCCGCCGCGCCTGGCTTTGGCGAGCGGAGGCTGGAGAGATAATTGAGGCACTGCGCTTTGCTGGCAATCCACTCAGCCAGGCCGAGCGCGATTGGCTGGCGGAGCTTGGCCCGGTGCAGGAGGACACGGTTGGTCCACCATCGGACAGCATAGGGCCGGACAGTCCGGTGCTGGCTTGGGCCGGGACCCGACCGTTCGACCCCGTCGAGGCTGGCCGGCTGCGCGAGGTGACGCGCTTCGTCGCGGCGCCTCTAGCCGCCCTGGCCGCGCGCGGGGCGCTGGCAGCGTTGCTCGAGGCCTATCTCGGTCGGCGCAGTGCCGCCCGGGTACTGGCCGGCGCGTTGCGCCGCGGCACCGGAGAGACCATCCGCGCCGTGCTGCTCTGTGCCGATCTGCGCGACTTCACCGCCCTGTCCGAGGCGACGGAGCCGGTAGCGATGATCTCCGCCCTCGACGCCTGGTTCGACCGCATCGCGGGGGCGGT
>CAYNGQ010000341.1:0-2430 GCA_964396735.1 uncultured Solirubrobacteraceae bacterium
GCACGGCAACGACGTGGTCGTCCCCGGCGGCCAGAAGCTGGTCGTGCAGGCGGACGTCGGCGAGTACAAGAGCAAGATCCAGGACGGCCCCTGGCCGGCCTTCCCCGCCGACCTGACCTCGATCGCGCTCGCGCTCGCCACCCAGGCCGAGGGCTCGATCCTGATCCACGAGTGGATGTTCGAGAACCGCCTGATCTTCACCGACAAGCTGATCCTGATGGGGGCCGACATCGTGATGTGCGACCCCCACCGTGCGATCGTCACCGGTCCCCGGCGTCTGCGCGGCGAGCGCGTCGAGTCGCCCGACATCCGCGCCGGGATGGCGATGCTGCTGGCGGCGCTGTGTGCCGACGGGCGCTCGGAAATCGGCAACATCCGCCAAATCGACCGCGGCTACGAGCGGATCGACGAGCGCCTGCGCGAGCTGGGCGCCAACATCGAGCGCGTCGCGGTCGAGCCATCGCCTGCGGTTCAGGTATGAAAGAAGAGGGGCCCGGCTCGGCGGCCTGCGGCCGCCTGCGCCACCCTCTATAGCCTACGGGCCATGACCCACCCGATCCCCAGCGGCACGCGCGACGTGCTGCCCGACGAGATGCGCGAGATGCGCGCGATCACCGAGGCGCTGCGCGACGTCTTCGAGCGCGCCGGCTACGGCGAGGTCTACACCCCCGCGCTCGAGTACGAGGCGGTGCTCGCGCGTGCCGACAGAGTGGGAGCCCTGCCCGCCCCGCCTGCCTACCGGCTGTTCGATGAGAGCGGGGCGCTGCTGGTGCTGCGCTCCGACATGACCGTCCCGATCGCGCGCGTCGTCGCCACCCGCTACCCGCACGCCTCGCCGCCGCTGCGGTTCTGCTACCTCGCCCACTGCTACCGCGCGGTGCGCGCCCAGCGCGGACAGCCCCGGGAGTTGCTGCAGGCCGGCATCGAGCTGATCGGCTCGCCCGCCCCCGAGGGCACCGCCGAGGCGCTCACCGTGCTCTGCCGCGCGCTCGACGCCACCGGCCTGGAGGGCTACCGTGTCGGGTTGGGCGACGCCTCGCTCCTCCCCGCCTTGATGGCCGGGCTGCAGGTGCGCGAGCACGTCCGTCCCGACCTGCTGGAGGCGCTCGCACGCAGAGACTTCGTGGAGCTCGAGCGCCGTTTGGGCGACGCCGGCCTGCCCGCGCGCGAGGCCGAGCTGCTGCTGAGCGTCCCTCAGCGTCGCGGCGGACCCGAGGTGCTCGCCGACCTTCCGCGCCCCGCCGCCGACGCGGTCGCGGGGATGCGCATGGTGCACGAGCTGCTCGAGCCCGCGGTCGCCGAGCGGGTGATCTTCGACCTCGGCCTCGTGCGCTCACTCGGCTACTACACCGGCGCCGTGTTCGAGGTGTACGACCCCGCGCTCGGTGCCCCCCTCGGCGGTGGCGGACGCTACGACGAGCTGCTCGGGCGCTTCGGGCGCTCGCTGCCGGCCGTCGGCTTCGCGCTCGGAGTCGACCGCCTGCACATCGCGCTCGCGGGGGAGGAGCGCGGCCGGGGAGCGGGGCTGACGCGGTGAGCCGCCTGGCGGGGTCAGCAGGGCGGACCATGTGCTTAAAAAAAGCCGCCCTACGCGCGCACACGCACACGCGCGCGCGGCGGGCCCTTTTTTTTAGATACAACCCCCGACCATGGGGCGAGCGATGAGCGCGGTCAATGGCCTCACGATCGCCGTGCCCCGCGGCGCGTTGTTCAAGGACACAGTCGCGCTGCTCACCCAGCTGGGGGTGGACACCGGCGAGCTGAGCTCCAACGACCGCAAGCTGCTGTTCGCGGAGATCGGCGTGATCACGATGCGACCATCCGACGTCCCGACCTACGTGGAGGCCGGCGCCGCAGACATCGGCATCACCGGCAAGGACGTGCTGGCCGAGCGCGCGGCCGAAGCCGGGAGACACTCGCCTTCGGCAAGAGTCCCCGTTTCGGCCAGCGAAGTTGGCAGCGCCGGCCGGTCGGTGACCGGCCGCGAGGTGTACGAGCTGCTCGACCTCGGGTATGGCCGCTGCACGATGGTGCTGGCGTCGATCGCCGGCGAGCCCGACCCCGCGGCCGAGGCGCTGCGCCGCCTGGGGGTGATGCGCGTCGCCACGAAGTACCCCTCGATCGCCGCCCGCCACTTCGAGGAAACCGGCCGCCAGGCGGAGATCGTCGAGGTGAAGGGCTCGGTCGAGCTGGCGCCGCTCACAGGCCTGGTCGAGGCGATCGTGGACCTCACCGCGACCGGCACCACGCTGCGCGAGAACGACCTCGAGGTGCGCGAGGAGCTCTTCGAATGCACCGCCCGCCTGATCGCCAACCCGGTCGCGCACAAGCTCAAGGCAGCGGCGATCGACGACCTGCTGGAGCGGTTGCGTGCGAGTTGATCCCGAAGCGCGAATTGCGTGCCGGCGAGTTGACCCCGGTGGTGCAGAT
>CAYNGQ010000342.1:0-3724 GCA_964396735.1 uncultured Solirubrobacteraceae bacterium
TCCAGGCGATCCGCCCGCTGAAGGACGGCGTGATCGCCGACTTCGACGTCACCGAGCAGATGCTCAGGCACTTCATCCAGAAGGTCCACCAGAACCGCTTCGCGCACCCACGCGTGGTCGTGTGCGTGCCCTCCGGTGTCACCGGCGTGGAGAAGCGCGCGGTCGAGGAGGCCTGCCTGTCGGCGGGCGCGCGCACTGCCTACTTGATCGAGGAGCCGATGGCGGCGGCGATCGGCGCCGGCCTGCCGGTGGGGGAGCCGACCGGCTCGATGGTGGTGGACATCGGGGGCGGCACCTCGGAGGTCGCGGTGATCTCGCTGGGAGGGATCGTCGTCTCGCAGTCGATCCGCGTCGGCGGCGATGAGATGGACGAGGCGATCATCTCCTACGCCAAGAAGGAGTACAAGCTGCTGATCGGCCAGCAGACAGCCGAGGAGCTGAAGCTCGAGATCGGCTCGGCGTGCGCGATGCCCGAGGAGTTGCAGGCCGAGATCCGCGGCCGCGACATGGTGTCGGGGTTGCCCAAGACGGTGGTGCTCACCAGCGAGGAGATCCGCCAGGCCCTGGAGGAACCGGTCGTGCAGATCGTGGATGCGGTCAAGGAGACGCTCGACCGCACCCCGCCGGAGCTGGCGTCGGACATCATGGACCGGGGGATCATGCTCGCGGGCGGAGGCTCGCTGCTGCAGGGGCTCGACGAGCGTCTGCGCGAGGAGACGCAGATGCCGGCGCACCTGGCGGAGTCGCCGCTGACGTGCGTGGCGGTCGGCTCGGGGCGTTCGCTGGAGGAGTTCGAGACGATCCACCGCGCCAACCGCAACAACTCCCATCGTCGGCGGCGGCGGTGAGCGGGGGCGGAAGGGTGAGGCTGGTGCGGCGAGGGGACCGTAGGGAGCGTGCCCGTGGTTGATGCCATGAGGAAGCCGGGGGGCGCCGCAAGGAGGCTGGCGGGGGGTAGAAGGAGCCGGTGGAACGTGGGTCGGGCGGTGCGCGTACGCTGTGACAAAGCTCAGGAAGGTTTCCGCTCGTGCACGACAAGACTGCCCGGCGGCGGCGAGCTGTGCTCGTCGTCCTCGTGGCGCTTTCCCTGATACTGCTCACCGCCTACTTCGGCGAGTCTCCCAACGGGCGCCTGCACGCGGTGCAGCGCGGCTTCCTGACGGTCGTCTCGCCGATCCAAGATGGCGCCAACGCCGCGCTCAAACCGGTGCGCAACCTGTTCGGGTGGTTTGGCAACGCGCTGCACGCCAAACACCAGCTCGCCGAAGTGCGCAAGCAGAACAACCGGCTGCGCGCGGAGCTGCTGGCGCGGATCGACGACGAACGCGGCTACAAGCAGCTGCTGCGGCTCTACAAGCTCGACGGCGGGCTGCGCCTCTCCGACTACCGCCCGGTGACGGCCGGCGTGGTCGCGCAGTCGCCCAACCTGTGGTACTCGACGGTCAACATCGACAAGGGCAGCTCCGCCGGGGTGCAGGTCAACGACCCGGTGGTCGACGGCGAAGGCCTGATCGGGAAGGTCACCACCACCGCCCCCGACGGGGCGCAGGTGAGCCTGATCACCGACAGCGCGGTGGCGGTGGCGGCGATGATCAACGAAACGGGGGCTCCGGGGATGGTGTATCCGAAGGTCGGCGAACCCAACACACTGGTGATCCGCTATCTGCCGGCCAACACTCCGGTGGCCGTCGGCAACTACGTGGTCACCTCCGGCACGATCTCAAGCAAAGGCCCCTCGCTGTTCCCGCGCGGGATCCCGATCGGGCAGGTGAGCTCGGTCGGCGAAGAAGCGCCCTACAAGAGCGTTGAAATCCACCCGCTCGCCGACCTGCGCGGGCTGGAAACGGTGCAGGTGCTGACCGCGGCGCCGGGCTCGGCGCCCGCGCAGGCGAGCAGCGTCTCGGCCGCGCTGCCCCCCGAACAGTCCTCCGAAGCGGCCGGCGGCACCGATGCGTCCCAGCTGGCCTCGGCGGGGAGCGGCGGCTGATGACGAGGACGTCCGCCAGGGGTCCGTGCGCGATGGAAACCGTGTTCGGGGGAGGCTGCTGATGGTAGGCCAGCCAAATGGCGCCGTGGCGGCACGCGTGGCGGCGCTCGCGGTGGTGGTCGTGTTCCTGCAGACGGGGGTCGTCTCCGAGGTGCCGATCTTCGGGGTCGCGATCGACCTGACGCCGCTAGTGGTCGCCTTCGTCGGCCTGCAGTGCGGCTCGCTGGCGGGGGCTGCCGCGGGCTTCGGGATCGGCCTGCTGGTCGATCTTACGCTGGTGCAGACGCTCGGTCTGACATCGCTGATCTTCACGATGATCGGCTACGGAGCGGGGCGCCTGCGGGAGCTGCGCGATCCCCGCGCGGCACTCACGCCGCTGTTGGTCGGCGCCGCCGCTGCCGCCACCTCGATGATCGGCTACTCGGTGATGGAGATTGCGCTCGGGGTCGACGCCCCCGTCAGCCTCGAGCTGTTGCGCCAGATCGTGGTCGGGGTCGCGCTCGACGCGGTCGTCGCGCTGCCGGTGTGGGCGCTGGTGCACCGCTGGCTGGCGCCCAGCCTCCCCGAGGATCCGCGCCAACGCCGCCGCAGTCGTCGTGCATACACGACCGGTGGGTTGAGTCCCCTGTCCAAAGCATGACTCCGCTCGAGCGCGTCCGCACCCCAGAGCCCCGCACGCCGCCACCGATCTCCTCGCAGCTGGGGCTGCGCGTAGCGGTGCTGGGCGGCGTGGCGCTGGTGATGTTCGGGATCATCTTCTTCCGTCTCTGGTACCTGCAGATCCTGACCGGCGAACAGTACGTCGAGAAGGCCGCCAAGAACACGCTGCGCGAACTGCCGATCGCGGCGCCGCGAGGGCAGATCGTCGACCGTGAAGGCAACGTGCTCGTGACGAGCAAGGTCACCAACGCGGTGCAACTCGTCCCCTGGGAACTGCCTCCGAAGGGGCCGCGCCGCCGGGCGCTCTACCGGCGGCTCGGCAAACAGCTTGAAATGAGCCCCCGCACGATCAGGGAAATCCAGGAGAAGGGGGAACGGGAAGTGCCCTATGCCCCCGTGACGATCAAGACCAACGCCGGCCGCGGCGCGCTGACGGTGCTGTCGGAGCGCCAGAACGAATACCCGGGCGTCAAGCAGGAAGAAGTCTCGGTGCGGGAATACCCACACGGGGAAATGGCCGCGCAGGTGTTCGGCTACGTCAGCCTGATCAGCAAAGCGGAGGAGGAACTGGCCAATCCTCAGCACGCCAACTTCAAGGGCGTCAAGCTGGGGACGATAGTCGGCCAGCAGGGGCTCGAGTACCAGTACAACCGCTATCTGCTCGGCACTCCGGGGGAGCAGTCGGTGGAGATCGACTCTGAAAATCAGGTGCAGCCCGCCAAATTGCCGGCGACCAAGCCCCGCGCTGGCTACACGCTGCGGCTGACGCTCGATCTGGCGTTGCAGAAGGAGGGGGAAGTCGCGCTGCGCAAGGGCATGGAACTCGCTCACGCGCTCGGCAACCCGGGCAACGGGGGGGCATTCCTGGCGATGGAACCTCGCACTGGAGGGATCCTTGCGATGGGCTCCTACCCGAGTTTCAATCCCAACCGCTTCACCGAAGCGCTCTCGACGAAACAGCTCGAAGCGATCGAGCAGGTCGGCGTGGGTAAGCGCAACGGCGAGCCCGAACCGGCCCCGCTGGTCGACCGCGCGACCGAAGGCGCCTACCCGACCGGCTCGACGTTCAAGCCGATC
>CAYNGQ010000343.1:0-1592 GCA_964396735.1 uncultured Solirubrobacteraceae bacterium
AGCGCGATCACGACCGCCGACGCCGCGAGCAGGCCGGCGACGAGCAGCAGGACCAGTGCGTTGCGGCGACGGCTTCCCATGGCCTCAGCGATCCCCCCGCACGTTCGCGCCACGGGCGCGCCGCACCCGCGCAGCGACCCACGCGAACGGGTTGCTCGCCGCTACGCCCAATTTCAGATGCCCGATCACGACTGAAGCCTACTTGTCGGGAGTGAGCACCAGCAACAGCCCGCCCTCGTCGTCGTAGGCGGGGAACATGTCGGCGCGCGCGCTCGCGGGCAGATCGCGCTCGCCGTTGACGCGCACGGGCTTGCCCATCGCGCGCACGCCCCACTCGAGCACGGTGCCGACGGGGTCGTCGCCGTTGGCGAACTCCAGGCCGAGCGCCTGCGCGACCGGGCGGCCGATCACCGCTTCCTCCTCGAGGCCGGTGAGCGCGAAGGAGTTCTTGCCGCAGCCGATCACGCGCCCCTCGCCGTCGCACACGAAGAACGCGGCGTCCGGGGCGGGGTAGTAGTCGTCAAGCAGTTCGAAGAGAAACGCGAAGCCGCACTTCGTGCAGCCCTTCGGTTGTCGGGTGAACCCGAGGTTGCGGTCGAGCTCGCTGTAGCGATGGCCGCAGTTGGGGCAGATGAAGGGATGGGTCATGGGCAGGGTGGGTGGGCTCTCATAAGAGTAGGGGAGCCGCCGAGCGGAGGCCCCGCTCGGCGGGAGCCGGGCACGGTGCTCTACCGGTACGAGGCCAGGGCTGGACGGGCGCGAGGCGCGGAGCGCTGCCCCGCCTGCTAGAAGAGCGCCGGGCCGGCGCTCCGCTCCGTCGTCGCCCGCCCCGATGGCGGCTCCGCGGGGGGCTCGAGGCCGATGTGGGCGAACGCTGCCGGGGTCGCCACGCGCCCCCGCGGGGTGCGCTTGATCAGGCCCTCCCGCAGCAGATGCGGCTCGTAGACGTCCTCGATCGTGTCCTGCTCCTCCCCCACCGCCACCGCGAGCGTGGAGAGCCCGACCGGGCCGCCGTCGAACTTCACGCAGATCGCGCGCAGGATCTCCCGGTCGAGCCGGTCGAGGCCGCGCTCGTCGACCTCCAGCAGCTCCAGCGCCGCGCGCGCGGCGTCCGCGCTGAGGACGCCCTCCATGCGCACCTCCGCGTAGTCACGCACCCGCCTGAGCAGGCGGTTGGCGACGCGCGGGGTCCCGCGGCTGCGCGCGGCGATCGCACGCGCGCCGCCCTCCTCCAGTGCGACCTCGAGGATCCCCGCGGAGCGCTTGACGATCGTCGCGAGCTCCTCGATCGCGTATGGCTCCAGGCGCGCCTGGATGCCGAAGCGGTCGCGCAGCGGGGTCGTGAGCAGGCCGGAGCGGGTGGTGGCGCCCACGAGTGTGAAGGGGGGCAGATCGAGCGTCACCACGCGCGCCCCCGCTCCCTGTCCGACGGTGATCGGCAGGCGGCGGTCCTCCATCGCCGGGTAGAAGGTCTCCTCCAGCGCCCGGGGAAGGCGATGGATCTCGTCGACGAAGAACACGGCGCGGGGCTCGAGCGCGGTCAGGAACGCAGCGACGTCGCCCTTGCGCTCGAGCGCCGGGCCGGCCGTCTG
>CAYNGQ010000344.1:0-7069 GCA_964396735.1 uncultured Solirubrobacteraceae bacterium
CCGGGCGCTACCAGGAATGGCTGCCCGGCACGCACGCGCTGGTGCTCGGCCTCGGCGTCGCGATCGCCGGCCCGATCGGCGACCTGTTCGAGTCGTTCGTCAAGCGCGAGGCCGGCGTCAAGGACGCCGGGAAGCTGTTCGGCGCGCACGGCGGCGCGCTCGACCGCCTCGACGCGGTGCTGTTCACGGCCGTGGTGGGGTATTACATCTGGCTTGCCTATGTCTGAACCCAAGCGACTCCTGATCCTCGGCTCCACCGGCTCGATCGGCACGCAGGCGCTCGACATCGTGAGCCGCAGCGAGGCGTTCCAGCTGGTAGGCCTCTCCGCTGAGCGCTCCTGGGAGGCGCTGCTCGAGCAGGCCCGCGCCCACGGCGTGGAGCGGATCGCGCTGGTCGAGCCCGACGCCGCGGCGCGCGCGGCCGAGGCGTGGACCGGGGGAGAGGTGCTGCATGGCGCCGAGGGGCTCGTGCGGCTGGTGGTGGAGTCGGGTGCCGATCTGGTGCTCAACGCGCTCGTCGGCTCCGCCGGCTTGGGGCCCACGGTGGCGACGCTCGGCGAGGGCATCGACCTCGCGCTCGCCAACAAGGAGTCGCTCGTAGTCGGCGGCGAGCTGGTCACCGCACTGGCGGAAGCCACCGGCGCGCGGATCGTGCCCGTGGACTCCGAGCACACCGCCCTGCACCAGCTGCTCGCCGGCCAGCCACCCGGAGCGGTCGAGCGGCTCACGATCACTGCCAGCGGCGGCCCTTTCCGCGGCTATACCCCCACACAGCTGCAGCAGGTGACGGTGGCGCAGGCGCTCACCCACCCGACCTGGGCGATGGGGAGCATGAACACGATCGGCTCGGCCACTTTGATGAACAAGGGTCTCGAGCTGATGGAGGCCCACCACCTGTTCGGCACCCCTTACGAGCGCATCGACGTGGTCGTCCACCCGCAGTCCCTGATCCACGGGCTCCTCCAGCTCGCCGATGGGGCGATGCTCGCTCACATCGGCCCGCGCGACATGCGCGTGGCGATCTCCTACGCGCTGCATGGCGGCGAGAGCGTGGACCTCCCGATCGCGCCGCTCGACCTCGTACAGGTCGGCGAGCTGACCTTCGAGGCGGTCGATCTCGACGCCTTCCCCTGTCTGCGCATCGCGCGCGAGGCAGCCGCCGCTGGGGGCACCGCACCGTGCGTGCTGAACGCCGCCAACGAGGTCGCCGTCCACGCCTTCATCGCCGAGCGCCTGCCCTTCACCTGCATCCCGGCCGTGATCGAGGCGACGCTGGAGCGGCTCCCCGCCGCGCCCGTGCGCGCTTTCGAGTCGCTCTACGAGGCCGACTGCGAGGCCCGGAGGATCGCCGGCGAGTTGCTGCCACACTGAGCCCATGAGCTGGGTACTCACGATCCTCGGCATCTCCGCGCTCGTCATCCTGCACGAGGCCGGCCACTTCACCGTCGCCAAGGCGGTGGGGATGCGCGTGGAGCGCTTCTCGCTGTTCTTTCCACCGAAGATCGTGGGGTTCCGCAGGGGCGAAACCGAATACATGATCGGCGCGATCCCCGCGGGGGGCTTCGTGAAGATCACCGGGATGAGCCCGCAGGAGCTCGAGGGGCTCGATCCGGAGGTGGCGAAGCACGCCTACTACAACCAACCGCCGTGGAAGCGCATCGCCGTGATCCTCGCCGGCCCCGGCGTCAACCTGCTGATCGCCTTCCTGCTGTTCTGGGCGATCCTCTTCTCCGGCAGCCTCGCCGGCGTCGCCACGCTCGAAAACCTCAACCCCTCGATCCACACGCGCGTCCCCAACACCACCGTGGCGGCGATCGAGAAGAACGAGCCCGCCTACGGGACGCTCAGGCTCGGCGATCGGATCGTCGCGATCGACGGACGGCACGTGAACGAGACATCCGCGATCAAGGCGATCGGCGCCCACCGCTGTGCCGGCACGCTGGCCGAAACGGGGATGCGCGCCAAAGGCGCGCGTCGCCCGGCTTCGGTCGAAGGCTGCCGCGCGGTGACGCCGGTGCAGCTGACCGTCAGGCGCGCGGGTCGCACCGTCACGCTCTCGGCCTACCCCCGCTACAGCGCTCAGCTGCACCGCATGTTGATCGGCTTCGACTTCGGCGCCACCCCCAAGCGCTACGGCCCGTTCGCCGCCGCCGGCGCGGCACTCGGCGAGATGTGGGGGATCACCGCCCACACGCTCACCAATATCGGCCACGCCTTCACCAGCGCGAAGGTGCGCCATGAATTCAGCAGCATCGTGGGAATCACGGTCGCCACGCAGGAAGCCGTCACCGCCGGCGCCGGCTACGCGCTCGTGATCATCGGCTTCGTCTCGCTGGCGCTGGCGATCGTCAACCTCTTTCCGTTCCTGCCGCTCGACGGCGGCCACGTGCTGTGGTCGCTCGCCGAGAAGGTCCGCGGGCGGCGCGTCTCGCTCGCCGCGATGTGGCGCTTCAGCTCGGTCGGGATTGTGCTGCTAGCTTTTCTGGTCATCAACGGTCTCAGCAACGACATCACACGGTTGGGCGGATGAGCGGACCCACCACGAGCACGGCCGGGTCCACGCCCAACAGCGAGGGATCCTCGGCGGCGCACGCCACGACGATCGTCGAGGCGTTCGAGCTCACCAGCTCCCGCTTGGCCGATCGCGTCGCGATCCGCACCAAGGGCGACGAGCAGACGCTCACCTGGGCGCAGTGGCACCGGCGCGTGCGCGACCTCGCCGGAGGTTTGCATCGGCTGGGGCTGCGGCGTGGGCAGACGCTCGCGATCATGCTCTCCAACCGACCCGAGTTTCATATCGTCGACCTCGCCGCGGTCACGCTCGGCGCGACGCCCTTCTCGATCTACCAGACCTACGCCGCCAACCAGATCGAGTATGTGGTCGCCGATGCCGACGCCCACATCGCCGTAGTCGAGCGCCAGTACCTCGAGCGGTTCCTGGAGGCCCGCGACAACCTGCCCCAGCTGGAACGTGTGATCGTCCTCGATCACCCCGACGAAGAGTCCCTCTCCGACGGCGTGCTCACGCTCGACGAGGTCGAGGCGTTCGGGCGCGACCCGCAGACGCAGGCCGCCGTGGATGAGGCCGCCGCGCAGGTGGGACCCGAGGACCTGCTCACGCTGATCTACACCTCCGGCACCACGGGGCCGCCGAAGGGCGTGCAGCTCTGCCATCGCAACCTGCTCTCCGCCGTGCGGGGCATCGAGCTGATGGTCAAGTTCCCCGAGGAGTCCCGTGTGATCTCCTGGCTGCCCGCCGCGCACATCGCCGAGCGCGGCGCCCACCACTACCTGCCGATCGTCTACGGGCTGCAGATCACCAGTTGCCCCGACCCCCGCCAGGTGCTCTCCTACCTGCCCGATGTTCGCCCCCACTGGTTCTTCGCCGTGCCCCGCATCTGGGAGAAGCTGAAGGCCGGCCTGGAGACGATGATCGCCGGCCAGCCCGATGAGCAGCGCGCGCAGACCGAGCGCGCGCTCGCCGCCGCGGTCGAGAAGGTGCGCCTCGAGCAGCGCGGCGAGCAGGTTCCGGCGGAGCTTGCGGCCGAGGTCGCTGCCGCCGACGAGGAGATCTTCGCCGGCCTGCGCAAGATGCTCGGCTTCGATGAGGTGCGCGCCGTCAACGTCGGCGCCGCCCCCACGCCGATCGAGGTGCTCGAGTTCTTCCACGCGATCGGCATTCCGGTGTCGGAGCTGTGGGGGATGTCGGAGACATGCGGCGCCGGCTGCGTGAACCCGCCGGAGCGGATCAAGCTCGGCACCGTCGGGCCGCCCGCCCCGGGCGTCGAGATCTCGCTCGCCGAGGACGGCGAGGTGCTGGTGCGCGGCGAGATGGTGATGCTCGGCTACCGCGGCGACCCGCAGAAGACCGCTGAGACGATCGACCCCGACGGCTGGCTGCACACCGGCGACATCGGCGAGCTCGACGCCGACGGCTACCTGCGGATCGTCGACCGCAAGAAGGAGCTGATCATCAACGCCGCCGGCAAGAACATGTCGCCCGCCAACATCGAGGCCGCGGTCAAGAGCGTCTCGCCGCTGATTGGACAGGCCTGCGCGATCGGCGACCGCCGCCCCTACAACACCGCGCTGATCGTGCTCGACGCCGACTTCGCCCCGATGTGGGCTGGGCAACACGGTCTCGAGGGCCGCACCCTGGAGCAGCTCGCCGGCGAGCCCGCGGTGCGAGCCGCCGTACAGGAGGCGATCGACGCCGCCAACTCTCGCCTCGCCCGCGTCGAGCAGATCAAGAAGTTCACGATCGTCCCCGGTGACTGGCTCCCGGGGGAGGACGAGCTGACGCCGACGATGAAGCTCAAGCGCAAGCCGATCGCGGAGAAGTATGCCGCCGAGATCGAGGCGATGTATTCCTCCTGAGGTGCCTTCGGCGCCTCGTGGACCGTCGGGCCGCTCGCAGCGCCTTTCTCTCACCTCGAGCCGCCGACTGTGGAACGACGGGGGCCGCACGCGGCCCCCGTCGCATCGTTTCCTGCGTCCGAGCTCAGTATAAATACCAGTTTCTTAATAACCTCGGCCGCCAATGATAGTCGTCTCTGAATAATCCGCCGTATGTCTGGTCTCCGTATTTCAGCTCGCCGGATCCGGGGGTGACTTCGACCCCGAGATTGTGAGCACTTTCAGAGACATCGTTGTCTTCAACCTTTGAGATGAAATCCCCTTCGATTCTTAATGTCTTTCCTTCTTTTACCGGTTTACATTCACTGCCTTCGAGTTTGAATTCGGCGATTATTTTTCCGCTTTTCGGTTCGAACTTTTCCTCCGTTTTCCTTGCACCTTCTGCACCGCCCTCTGCTTCGAGCGTGTCCTTCAGTTCGACGGTTAAGATCGGCGGCACTTTGCAGTTTTTTTCTTCCGACAGGTCCTTACATTCTCCGTAGTCAAACGATTTGAACGTAGCTTCCGGGCTGTCGTCCGTAATCACGCCTTTCTCGATCTTCATTGTTTTGCATTCGATCGTAGGCTCTTTTTCTTTTTTCCCTTCTGTTTCTCCTTCAGCTGCCAGCAGGAGAGGGCTCGAGACTTCCACCGTTTCCGCGAATTCTTCGGTGGCCCCTTTTTCCAATCCTTCCATCCTGAATTCTGCTGTTTCTGCCGAGGCAGACGCGGCAGCTGTTGCGCCGACGGCGAACACCAGCAGCACGCTCGCCAGGAGCAGTTTTACCTTCGACATGGGTGCAAACCTCCTTTTCCTTGTGTAGCGGGGGTTGTGTATGCAGGGAGGTGGAACACTTCGCTGCAGCGACCCACCGCCTGCACCAGTGTGTGGAAGGCTCTACGCTCCCGTGGCAGGCACGTCAAGGCGGCGCGCGGAGGCCCAACGGGCGCGGGCATCCGGCGCCCATGGGTGTCTCTGACTTGGGGCCTACGTGAGCGCGCCGGCGGCGCCCGGTGTCAAAGCCGTCTGACGCACACCCAGCTCTTGACCAGCGGCCCCAGCCGCTCGGGCAGTGCCGGCCCGAACAGCGCCTCAAGCTCCCGGCGGCGCAGCAGCTCGATCTCCTCCCACTCACCCGCGGCCCCCAGTCGCCAATAGGGGCGGCGCAGGGGCACGGGCAGCCAGTGCGCGAACGGCAGCAGCGCGTGCGGCTCGATCGGGAATGAGCGGGCGGGGGTCTGCACGTACCAGCCCCGTCCGACGCGGCGCAACTCGGTTGCAAATGCCGCGCGGCGCGCGGGCGGCACGTGCTCGATCACGCTGTTGCAGTACACGAGGTCGAACTCGCCGTCGGCGAAGGGAAGCCCGTCGGCTGCATCGGCCTGCACGAAGGGGCCCGGGTATTCCGGGCGGGGGGCGATGTCGACGCCCGTTATGTCCAGCCGCGGCTCCAGCACCCGCAGTCCCAGCCGCCCGCAGCCCACGTCCAGCACGCGGCCGCTCGGCGGCAGGCCGGTGAGCGCGAAGAAGCGCTCGTGCCGGCGCCGCCGCGCTCGCGCCGCGTAGGGCGAGGCCAGGCGCGGCAACGGTCCGCGCGCGGTGGGGTAGACCTCGGAGGGTTCGGTGGCGCTCATCGCGGCGCGCCTTGCACCGTGGGGTTGGTCATCGAGTCGCAGCATAGGATGCCCCGCTCGCCCGGCGCGCGGCGCTGTAGAGGCAGTTGACGGTGTTGGTCGGGTCGCGCGGGACCCGCGCGTACAATGGGTTGCATGGCTTCGCAGCGGCAGGTTCACGTAGGGGGCGTTCCAATCGGCGGCGGCGCCCCGGTCGTCGTGCAGACGATGACCAAGACCGAGACCGCCAACCTCGCGGCGACGATGGATCAGATCCTGAAGGTCGCCGACGCCGGCGCCGACATCGTGCGCGTCGCCGTGCCCCGTGAGCAGGATGTCGAGGCGCTGCGCACGATCGTCGAGCGTTCGCCGATCCCCGTGATCGCCGACATCCACTTCAACCACACGCTTGCGCTAAAGGCGATCGAGGCCGGCGCCCACTGCGTGCGGATCAACCCCGGCAACATCGGCGGGCCCGAGAAGGTGGGTGAGGTGGTGGCGCTAGCCCGCAAGCAGGGCGTGCCGCTGCGCGTCGGCGTCAACTCCGGCTCGCTGCCTCGCCACCTGCGCCAGCTCGAGTACGACAACCCGATCGAGGCGCTCGTCACGGCGGCGCTGGAGACCGTCGCGCTGATGGAGAGCCTCGACTTCTTCGACTTCAAGGTCTCGATGAAGTCCACGTCGGTACCCAACACGATCGCCTCCAACCGCCTGCTCGCGGAGAAGATCCCCTACCCGCTGCACCTCGGCGTGACCGAGGCCGGCACCAAGTGGTCGGGCTCGCTGAAGTCGGCCGTCGGGCTGGGCACGCTGCTCGCCGACGGCATCGGTGACACGATCCGGATCTCGCTCTCCACCTTCCACGCCGAGGAGGAGGTGAAGGTCGCCTGGGAGATCCTCAAGGCGCTGAAGCTGCGCGAGCGCGGACCGGTGCTGATCGCCTGCCCGACGTGCGGCCGGCTCCAGTTCGACATGGACACAGTCGTGGCCGAGGTCGAGCGGCGGCTCGAGGCCTACGACGATCCGATCGAGGTGTCCGTGCTCGGATGCGCCGTCAACG
>CAYNGQ010000345.1:0-1940 GCA_964396735.1 uncultured Solirubrobacteraceae bacterium
CAGCGCCCACTGGACGCGGACGCGCAAGGCCGCCCTCACAAGCCGTTATGGGGTGCGCGACCGCCTCACGGGGCGTCTCACCACGTCCACGGGACAGCCGATCTCAGGGGCGCTGATCGACGTTTACGCGACCCCGGGCTATCAAGGCGCCCAAGCACGCCTCAGCGACGCGGGGCTGCGCACCGGGACCGATGGGGAATGGTCGCTCACGCTGCCCACGGATGCCTCTTCGTGCATGTTGCGCTTCGCCTACCGCAGCCACCTCAACGACACCGTTCCAGTCGCAACAGCGACGCTCGAGCTGGATGTCCACGCCGGGTTGACGCTGCATATTGCCCCCCGCACAACGAGCGTCGGGCGAAAGATCTTCTTCAGCGGTGAGTTGCGAGGCACCCCAATCCCGACTGGCGGAAAGCAACTCGTGCTGGAGGCCAGCTCGGGAAGGGAATGGGTCGAATTCCGCACGATCAGCACCGACGCGAAGGGTCGCTATCACGCGAGCTATCGCTTCAAGTTCCCCGGCCCCGTGACCTACAGGTTCCGGGTGACCTCCCCCCACGAAGCGGACTTCCCGTTCCTCGACGGCGCCTCCAACAGCGTCGCCGTGCACGAGCACTGAGATGCGGGACTCGTCAATAGTAGAGGCGGGAAGCGGGTGCAAGCACGGGCACTGGAGTGCGCGGCTCGCAACCGCGGTCCTGGCGGGTACCGCCTGCCTGCTTGCCGCGCCTTCGTTCGCTACGGCGAACAGCTACCACGACTTCCTCTGCCGGATCCCTTACGGCCCCCACGCCGGTCAACCAGCGCAGGCCGAAGACGTCTCCTACGAAATCAACAACGACTACCTCTATGTGGGGAACTTCTGCCCCGAGGGCGGAGCGCTATATGCGCAGATGGACGGCGGGGTGACCCATCCCTACACCGCCAGGGCGATGGACACGTTCACGGCACCCGCCGGCCTGACGATCGCGGACTTCACCGTCTGGCGCTATGAAGCGGCTGGACCGTCTCAGACCTATGGCACGGCCGAATCAAAATTGGAATACATCCCCGGGCCGCCCTCCGTTGAATCTCTGTGCGCTTACGGATGCGTTCGCGGCATACCAGCCGAACCGCTCAACCCGAAAAACGAGGTCAGCGTGGCTGGCCTCAGCGGCGTGACGCAGATTCGATGGAACGCCGCATGCGGCGGCGGGCCGGGCGGCACGTGCCCAGAATCCGGGAGCGGCACGCTCTCCGCGCAGTTCGATCTCTTTGCCGCCGACATCGACCTCGTCGACAACACGCCACCGACCGTCAGCGACGTCGGCGGCCCGCTCGTCGCGGGCGGGACGCTCACCGGCAATCAGAGCATCTCCTTCAACGCGGCCGACGGTCAATCGGGCGTGTACAGCGGTTCGCTGGTGGTGGACGGCAAGACCGTCGTCTCGCAGATCCTCGATACCAACGAAGGCAAGTGCCAGTCCCTGGGCGTCACCAAAGACGGACAGCGATCGTTCGAGTACGCCCAGCCATGCAAGAGCTCGATGAGCGCCGGCCTGACGCTCAACACCGGCCAGTTGACGGCCGGCCAGCACTCCCTGGAGCTGGTCGTCGAAGACGCCGCCGGAAACAAGACGATCGGGTACAACGGCACAATCGATGTCGGCGGTTCGTCGCCCGGTTCCTCGTCGGATGCGCAGATTGGTCCGGGTAGTCCCGCTGCGTTGCGCGGGGCGCTCAACGGCACGAACGCCTCTGACGAGGCCACGCTCAGCGCGCGCTGGGCACGGACGAACAAGGCGGCGTTCACAGGCCGCTACGGCTCACGCGAGCGGATCACGGGGCGCCTGACGACGACCGCCGGCCAGGCGATCTCAGGGGCCTTGATCGATGTCTACTCGACCCCGGGCTATGAGGGCGCCCAGGCGCGTATCAGCGACGCGGGGCTGCGCACCGGG
>CAYNGQ010000346.1:0-2497 GCA_964396735.1 uncultured Solirubrobacteraceae bacterium
CGCCGGCCAGCAGGCTGCCGCCTTCCTTGGGCGACACGCGCACGGTGTAGGCGGCCCGTCCGGCCACGTCGGTGGGGGTCGCGCCGGAGACGTCGGCGTGCTTTTCGAGGTGGGCGATCGCTTCTTCGATCTTGGCAACGCTGGGGACCTCGGGGTGGGAGCCGGTGTCCGCCCCGCCGCTTGACGAGCCTGCCCCGCCTTCGCCGCCCGACGAGCCCGACCAGCCTTCACCGCCGGACCCGCCACTACCCGTGCCTTCCTTCGGCGGCGTGTAGCGGTAGAGCGTGTTGGTCGAGGCGTCGTACATCGACAGGGTGTGCCCGTCGTAGTAGACCTGGGTGTCTCCCTTTTCGGACTGCAGCTCCAGGCGCACGTGGCCTTCTTTGGAGATCCACAGTCGGCCCGAGGCGCCGGAGAGCAGCGGGCTGGAGGTGAGCTGACTGGCTTCGCCGCCGCCGCTGGCGAGGTTGGCGCCTTCGAGCAGGTGGTTGGTGAGCTGGATCTGGGCGCTCACGCCTTGGATTTGATTCCCACCCGCCCCTGCGCTGAGCGCGTCATGGACGGCGTCGGGCAGCGGCTTGGGCGGGGGCGTGGGTCCCACGCCGAGCGCGGTTGCGAGCGCTGTGGCGCCGATGCCAACGCCGACCAGCACGGTGCACAACAGCAGTAGGCGGGAGAGTGGTAGGCGGCGTAGAAAGTAGCTCATGGGCCGATGCCTTGGGTCGCGGCGGTCACGTTGGAGATCGCTTTGAGCGTCTCACGAAGAGGCTAGCGCGATAGATCAAGAGATCCTGAAGGAGTTGATGGGGAAGCTCTCATCTTCGGGGTACCCCGACCGCTCCCAGGTCATGGAGCACTCCGACGCCGCCAACGTATATCGTGCCGGCCGATATGGGACTGGTACTCCTCATTGTCATCATCGTGGTGGTCATCGCCGCGGGCGTGCTGCTGCTGGCGATGCGCCGCCGCGGCAGCGGGTCCGAGGGATCCTCGGCACCCCCGCTTGAATCGAAGGCCGCCGTGCGGGGGCTGACCGCGGGGCTGGTGCTGGTGTGCGCCTTCGGCCTGATCGTGCCCGCGCTGGTGTTGGTGGCCAACGCCGAGCACAAGGCCAGCGTGGGGGTGGGGGGCGTGCACCTGGACGCCAACCAGCAGAAGGGCAGGGAACTCTTCTCGCACTCCTGCAACCTCTGCCACACGCTCGCCGGCGCCGCGGCGGTGGGTCGCACGGGGCCCAACCTCGACGTGCTGGTGCCGACGGTGGCCTCGACGGTGCCGAACGAAAAGGTGCGGTACATCGCCCGCAAGGCGTTCGTCCTGAGCGCGATCCTCGAAGGGCGCGCGCTCGGCAAAGGCCAGATGCCGAAGCTGCTCTTCCAGGGCAAGGAAGCCGAAGACGTGGCCGGCTTCGTGGCGGCGATCGCTGGTCACTGACGCACGGGATTCGGCCCCCGCGGGTCCCGTCCCCCACCGGCATTCGTGCCGTCCGAACCCGCTGTCAGCATCAAGCGCATGGTCGAGAGGACCATGCGTCAGAGGCGCAGGCCGCGTCGTACGCCGGCTGAGTGGGTGGGCCCGCATCCAGATCGAATCGCTGGATGGGCGGTTGTTATGGGCTTTGCCCTCGTGCTCGCGGCGATCTTGAGCGCGCACGTCTAGACCGCCAGCCGCTTTGGCCATCCGTCGATACCCACCGTGCTGGGCATCGACTAAGGTCCGGCGGGGATGGCAGAGCAGCCGGACATGCCGAAGACCGCCGCGGACGTGAGCGCGTTCGTGGAGGAGCGAGAGATCCGTTTCATCCGCTTCTGGTTCACCGACATCCTCGGCCAGCTGAAGTCGTTCTCGATCAACGCCGCCGAGCTGCAGGACGCGTTCGAGGCGGGGATGGGCTTCGACGGCAGCTCGATCACCGGCTTCAACGCGATCGAGGAGTCCGACATGATCGCGCTGCCCGACCCGAGCACGTTCGCGGTGCTGCCGTGGCGCCCGGAGGAGCAGGGGGTGGGGCGGATGTTCTGCGACATCATCACCCCCGAGCGCACCCCCTACGAGGGCGACCCCCGCCACGTGCTGCGCCGCGCGGTGGAGCGCGCGCAGGGGATGGGCTTCGACACCTTCAACGTGGGCCCTGAGCTGGAGTACTTCCTGTTCCGCGACTCGCGCACCACTGAGCCGCTCGACCGCGGCGGCTACTTCGACCTGACCACGCTCGACGCCGGCAGCGACGTGCGCCGCGAGACGGTGCTGGCGCTGGAGCAGCTGGGGATCCACGTGGAGTACACCCATCACGAGGTGGGGCCCTCCCAGCACGAGATCGACATGCGCTACGCCGACGCGCTGAAGATGGCTGACGACTGCATGACCTACAGAATCACCGTGAAGGAGTACGCGATGAAGTACGGCTGGCATGCCACATTCATGCCGAAGCCGCTGTTCGGCGAGAACGGCTCGGGCATGCACACGCACCAGTCGCTGTTCTCGAACGGCAAGAACG
>CAYNGQ010000347.1:0-5243 GCA_964396735.1 uncultured Solirubrobacteraceae bacterium
CTGCTGGAGCTGGACCCGCCGCCAGGCGAGTCAGACCCTGCAAGCGCCACGCCGGCATCTGACGCGCTGCGGTGGGTCCGCGGCGGGTGAGCGCCGCCTACGTCGATGCCTCCGCGCTCGTGAAGCTGTTCAAGGCCGAGCGCGAGACAGAAGCCTTCCGCACGGCACTTGCCGCTTGGCCTGTGCAGGTCGCAAGCGAGCTGATCCGCGTGGAGGCCATCTGCACAGCAAGACGCCTCGGTGACCAAGACATCCTGGACCGCGCCCGAGCAGCACTCGAACGCATCAACCTGATCCCCCTAACCGCCGAGATCATCGAACTCGCAACCGAGGCTCATACACCAGCGCTGCGAGCCGTGGACGCAATCCACCTCGCCACCGCACTCACCATGCGCGATGACCTCGGGGCCATGTTTGTTTATGACGGCGACCTACACGCCGCGGCGCAAGCCCACAACCTCAACGCGATCGCGCCACAATGAGCCCCAATCGCCACAGAACCGCCAACCCCAGCCAGACAGAACGACAGCATGCAAACGCAGCGGTACGATACGACCGCCAGCCGACGTAGCTCAGCAAAGCATGCGGCCTTCCTGGCTGACCCTCTGCGCGCCGGCGCGAGTGGCGAGCTGTACGCACCGGCGCGCGTTGACCTCGCGCTCACTCGGGCGGTGCGCCCATCGCGTCGAGGCCGTGGGGCCGGGGCATACGTCGGCAGCAGAACTGGCCGCGAAGATCCAACAGCAGGTTCCGTGCAGCGATGGACGCGTGCGCGCGCTCCTTCGTGCGACGCCCTGCGTCACCGAGGTGTACCACGGCCGCTGGCAGGTCGGCCGTGCAGCAACTCGGGCGGTGGTACTCGAGCTGCCTGCGGCGCACGTACGACACGACGAGAGCCGACGGGGAGACTCGAACTCCCAACCTCTCGCTTACAAGGCGAGCGCTGCTACCAGTTGAGCTACGTCGGCAGGATCTTCGGGATGGTATCGCCACCAACCTTGCCGTAACGCTACCGCCATTCGCTACGCTTTTTGACCGTATCTGACCGCGTCTGTCCTCCGGAGAGGCCCGGCGAAATCGCTCTCAAGGACTGGATTTTGGCTCTATTGCTAGGATCCCGCTCGATCTCCGCCGGGAGCCTTGTAAAGCGGTTGTCGCCGGTTCGATCCCGGCCGTCGGCTCTGGCCGTTTCGATCTACGGCCAGTCGATCGCCACGCACGATGCGATCAACGCGGCTCCGTCGGGCATGAGCTGGTTGAGCAGGAGCGTCTCCACCTGACGCCGCTGTCAGTGCAGCAGGTGTTCGAGGATGCTGCCGACTTCGTGCACGACCGTTCCCACCAGCGAGCCCGATTGTTCGCTGCCCGAGGATTCCGAGCCGCTCGATTCACTCGAGGAGCCATCGCTGCCCGAGCCTTCCGAGCTGCCCGTGCCGGATTCAGACCCCGACCCCGAGCCCGACTGGCCGCTGCCGGAGCCGGCCCCTTCCGAAGAGCCACCCGGGGGGCTCCCCGAAGAGCCGCTGGTGCCGGAGCCGCTCGGGGAGCCGTTGCCCGCGGCCGAGCCCACGGGACCGCCCGAGCTCGAGCCCGATTCGCCGGATCCACCACTCTGGTCGGACCCCGCGCCGGACCCACCAGCGGCCTGGCTGGACCCCTGGGTCGAGCCGGGGGCCGGACTCTCCCCAGCCGGTGTTTTCGCCGGTAGGTTGGCGTGTGGGTCGCCGGTTGCCCGCGTCGTCGATGTCGGCGCGTGGCCACCACCGGAACCGGCGGGAGTACCCGCGGAGCCGCCCCCACCGGTGGCATCGGGCGTCCCGCGGGTCTTCTTCCCGCGGGCAGAGCCCGCGCCACGCCCGCCCCGCCGCCCGGAGGCCCGGCGACGCGCACCCGCATCCGCACCCCCGCCCGCACCCGCGGCGGTGGCGGAGAGCTCGCCGTAGCGGGCCGCCGAACGCGACTCGGCGCGAGGGGAGCCCCCGCCGGCACCGCTCGGGGAAGCCGCCGAGGCAATCAGCCCGTGCCGGCGGTGGGGGGTGGAGGCGGTGAGGTGCACCACCGCCGCGCCGGTGACCACGGTGCCCACGGTGAGCGCCACCGCGCCTCCCTTCAGCAGCAGCCCGCTGACGCCGGCCGCTCCCCCAACACCGACCGCCGCGCCCCCGCCGCCCGCGAGTTCGGCGAGCCGTTCGGGGCCAGGGCCGCCCTGGTTGGAGCGCCCCGCCAGCCAACCCAGCAGCGGCGGCGGGGTGAGCGCGGTGAGGCCCGTGCGCAGCGTGACGCGCGCCCGGTAGAGCAGACCGCGCACGGCGCCGTTGGTGATGCCGAGGTCGCTGGCGACCTGCTCATGGCTGTCGCCGGCGACGGCGGTGCGGACGATCACCTCACGTTGCAGCGGCGGCAGCGCGGCGACCTCGGCGAGCGCCTCGCGCATCGCCATCCCACGGTCGAGCTGCGAGTCGTCGGTGCCCGGGTCGAAGCTCGAGCCCAGCGTCGGGTCGGGCAGCGGCTGGCCGTCGTGGACGGAGTCGCGCAGGGCGTTGACGGCGGTGTTGTGCACCACCCGGTAGAGCCATGCTTTGAGATCGCGCACCTCCGAGCCCTCCCGCACGGCGATCCAGGTCTTCAGCAGCGCGAGCTGGACGATGTCCTCGGCGCGGGCATCCTCGAGCCGCAGGCGCCGGCAGTAGCCCAGCAGCGGTTTGCGGTAGCGGTGGACGATCGCCTCGAACGCGCGCTCGTGACCCTGGCGCACCAACGCGAGCAGCCGGTCATCCGACTGAGTCGCCAGCAGACGGGTGGGAATTCCTGGACTCATGGCACACCGTGGGCGCCGTGGCGGCTCCCAAGGCCAATGCGACCCTGGCGGCGGCGAACGCCCAACCATCCTTACGACATGTTAGACACCCACCATGAACGTTGTTCACGCGGATCAACGAAAAGACACGGAAGAATCGGATCTGCGGGACAAACCGGTGGGCCCAGCCCAAAGACGGCTCGGGGCGGCCCGCCAGGATGGGCCGCCCCGAAACCTTGTCCCGCCCCGTGGGGAGGGGCGCCTGGCGCGGAACTCGTCCCGCCGACGGAGGATGGAGCGCCATCGACGAGCCCGAGAGCGGATTCCCGCGCTTATGTCTGGTTGCTGCCAGCGGACATACCTGAGACACCGCCACGCCGCAAACTTCACGCGGAGAGGCACCGCATCGATTGCGAGGCAGTCGGGTTATTGGGGTCGTAAGTCGCAGATAAACCGGGAGCGCAAGCCGCAGAGCCCGGCGGGATCGGCCACGACCGGGGGGATTTGGACCGGGGGGCGGCCCACCTGAATAGTCGACGACCATCCACTCGAAGGAGGAGGATCACATGCGCTTGAGAGGTATCGCTTTGGCGTGCGCGGTTGCAGTCTCGTCGCTGGCGCTGTCTGCGGCGGGGGCATCCGCGTTCTTTCATCCCAGCCCGGCCGGCCGCTGTCGGGTGACCATCCACGCCCCCGTGCGGATCACCGCCGGGGAATCGGTCACGGTGTTCGGCCAGCTCACCTGCCGCCGCAACTCGAAAACGGAAGGCAAGATCGTGAGGCTCTTCCGGCACGTCCCCGGCGCCCCCGGGTTCACCCTCGAGGCGAGCACCACCACCGGCGCCGGCGGCGCCTACCAGTTCCAGCTCACCGGCAGCGTCGTCGAAAACAACGGCGTCTGGCATGTGCGCTCGCACGGCGCGGAGAGCCTCAGCAGAGTCATCCGCGTCGCCCCCCAGGTGACCTTCGAAGGGCCGCCGGAAGGCGCCCAGATCCTGACGGGGGTCGCCAACAAAGTCACGTTCACCGGCAAAGTCACCCCGGCGGACATCGGCGCGCGGGTGATATTGCAGCGCCAGAACGCGCTCACCGGCAACGAATGGCACCGGATCGACGCCGGCGTGGTGGAAGCGGGGGGCGGCTATTCGATCCCCCACGCCTTCATCGTCCCCGGCGACGCCAACCTCCGCGTGGTCGTGCTCAGCCAGGGCCGCAACGTCCGCGAAACGTCGAGCCCCCTCACCTATGAGATCTCGCAGGCGCAGAACAAAGAACTGACGATCGAAGCGACCCCCGACCCGATCCTCTACGGGCAGTCGGTGGTGCTCAGCGGAACGCTCGTTGGGGTCACCAGCAGTCAGCCGGTGACGCTGCTGGCGCGCACGATCCACCAGCACGGCTTCGCGCCGGTCGCCCAGGTCGACACCAGCAGCACGGGCACGTACGCCTTCCCCGCGCAGACGCCGGTCAACAGCACCTACTACAAGGTGCAGGGCGACGGCAAGACCTCGGCGGTGCTGTTCGAGGGAGTCAGGTATGCGCTCACAGCCGAAGCGTCGCCAACATCGCTGATGGAGGGTCAGGTTGTGACCTTCTCGGGCAAAGTGGCCCCCACGCCGGTCCATCCCGGCCACGTGATCTACCTGCAGCGCGAGAACGCCTCCGGTATGGGCTTCCACGTGGTGCGGGTGGGCACGGTCACACCGGAAGCCACCTTCTCGATCCCCTACCAGGTGTTCAGTGTGGGGACCGACGTCTTCCGTGTATACATCCCCGGCGGCCCCGACAACGGGGGCGCGGCCAGCCAGACGTTCACGATCAACGTGAGCCCCGCACCGGCCGCGGCGCTGAAAGAAGCCCCTGGCAACTCATCGACCCCCTCGGAAGGATCGACCAACTCAAACGAAGCGGAAAAAGAAGGTGCAGAACGGGGCAGTGGAGAAGGCGAAGCCAAAACCGAAGAAGCTCCCAGCGGGCATCACCACCACCGGTAGTACCGCACACCACCAGCCTGGTCACGCCGAGGCCGCCCACAGGGCGGCCTCGGTCGCCGTTCAAGCCGCGACCGCCCGCGCCTCCAGATGGGCGCCCACCTTGCGCTTGACCCGCTGCAGCGCGTTGTCCACGGTCTTGGTGTCGCAGGCGAGATGCTCGCCCACCTGCTCGTAGGAGCAACCATCCAGATACAGCGACAGCACGCGGCTCTCGAGCTCCGAGAGCGCCGTGGAGAGGCAACCCACCAGCGAGCGCAGCTCCTCGGAGGAGATCACCTGGTTGGCGGGGTCGTGCACCGTGGGACCGGGCAGCACCTGGTCGAGCGTGGGCACGTCTTCCCCGCCCCCGGCCGGCGTGGCGGAGAAGGAGACGTACTGGTTGAGGGGGGTGTGCTTGTTGCGCGTGGCGGTCTTCACGGCGGTGATGATCTGGCGGGTGATGCAGAGCTCGG
>CAYNGQ010000348.1:0-2078 GCA_964396735.1 uncultured Solirubrobacteraceae bacterium
GCACCACCCCGAGCACATCCACGCCCAGGGTCGTGTCCATCATCCGCTGCTGGAGCGCCCCCAGCGCCGCGGAGGTCGCCGAGTTGCAGGCGACCACGAGCAGCTTCACCCGGCGACTCAGGAGCTCCTCGGCGATCTCCACCGAGAAGCGCTCGAGCTCCTCGCGGGAGCGTTCGCCGTAGGGGAAGCGCGCGGTGTCCCCGAGGTAGAGAAAGTCCTCCCGCGGCAGCGCCACCAGCAGCTCGTGCAGCACGGTGAGACCGCCGATGCCGGAGTCGAACACCCCGATGGGGCGCGCGCGGCTGCCTGCCGAGAGGTTGGCCATGCGACTCATCATCTCAGAGCGCTACCGTCGCGGGTCTGAGAACGTGTTTGGAAACGATCGGCACGCCCGGATGCGCCCATGGATGCGGCGCTGGATCGCCACGTGCCGGATTGCCCGTGCCACCAGCACGGGCTTCACCGACCCGCGTCGCCCAGCTTGATCCATGAACGCCCCGGACGCACCGCCTGTCCCCAAACACGTTCTGCGAGCGCTGGTCGTGTCCAACATGCTTCCCGACGCCCACCACCCCGAGCGGGGTCGCTTCGTGCGCGACCAGGTCGATGCCCTGCGCCGGCTGCCCGGTGTGGAGGTCGAGCTGTACGAGTTCCCTCCCGGCGGCGCCGCGCTGATCGAGGCTGCCCGCTGGCTGCACCGCCATCATGGCGGGCGAGGACAGCGCACGGAGCGCCTCGATGTGGTGCACGCCCACTTCGGTCTCACAGCCTGGCCGGCGCTCGCGACGCGGGCACGAGTCAGGGGGCTGACCGTGCACGGCACCGATGTGCGCCACCCCCGCACGCGCATGGCCACACGGGTGGCGCTCCCGCTGATGGACCTGATCGCCGCTCCCACCCCGGAGCTCGCCCACGAGCTGCCAACGCGCGTGGCCAGGCGGCAGCGTGTGCAGGTGCTGCCCTGCGGCGTGGACATGGAGCGCTTCCACCCAATCCCGCGCGCGAGCGCCCGCGCCGAGCTCGGACTGGACCCACAGGCCCCCTGCCTGCTGTTCGGAGCCGACCCCGCACGCCCCGGCAAGCGCTACGACCGCGCGGTGGCGCTCACCCGGGCGCTGAGCGCCGCGCCTGAGCATCCGCCAACCGAAGACTGGCATGGGGCCGAGGCACAACCGCCGCACCGGGGGACGGTGCAACTGCACACCCTCGGCGGCGTCGCCCCCGAGCGGGTGCCGCTGTGGGTGAACGCGGTCAACGCCGTGGTGGTGCCCTCGGAGGCGGAGGGGTTCGGGCTGGCGGTGCTGGAGGCACTGGCGTGCGACGTGCCAGTGCTCGCGACTCCAGTGGGCGTGCACCAACAGGCACTCGACGGCGTGGCGGGAGCGCTGTGCGCGCCCTTCGAGGTGGAGCGTTGGCGAGCGGCAGCGGCACCCCACGTCGATGACCCAAACCCCCGGATCGGGGGCCGGGCGCACGCCGAGCCGTACTCCGCGATGCGGATGGCGGCACGCCTCGCGGAAGCGTGGAGAGAGCTGCTCGAGCGGGCGGCACGTGAGGCGGGAGCCCGATGGGTAGGATGGGGAGGTCGATGAGCGCTCCAGCCACGAGTCCGCCCGAGGCCCCTGCCGGCGCGGAACCGCCCGCGGGGATGGAGCTGCCCCCCGCGCAGCCGCGCCCCCCGGGCTTTCGCGAGCGCGGGCGCATGCGACGCCGGGTGCGGTTTTTGCGCAAGGCGCGGGAGCTCGCCTACCGCGACCTCGGGGGGCTGGTGTTCGAGATGCAGCGTCTCGGCCAGCGCAACGACGAGTTGGTCGCAGCAAAGCTGGGCGTGCTGGCGAACTTCGACACGGAACTGCACGCGCTGGAGCGCGCGCTCGACGAGCGCCGCCCGGTGACGGTGCTACGCGAGGCGGGCATCGCGGCGTGTCCGCGGTGCGCCGCGATCCACGGCAGCGACGACCGCTTCTGCCCGATGTGCGGGATGCCGATGGGCCGCCCGGCGGAGAGCCCGATCGCGGGAGCTCCCGTGGTCGCCTCCGCCACTCCCCCAACACTCGCCGCCGCCTCGGTGGCTGCCG
>CAYNGQ010000349.1:0-1916 GCA_964396735.1 uncultured Solirubrobacteraceae bacterium
GGCTGTACCGGTCGCGGTCGGCGTCCCCGCCGCCGGTGTCGCGGAGGTCGTGGGCGTGCCCGCGGCCGCGTTCGTGGTGCCCGCCGGCGTGGTCGTCACCGCCGGCGCGGGGAAGCGCGGCTGCATGCAGCAGGAGCTGGAGTCGGCGTACTCCCCGGTGGTGGGCGCCTGGTCGGTGGTGATGATCAGCAGCCCGCCTTTGTGGTAGGCGGGGGAGGCGAGGATCTCGGGGACGACGCGGCGCAGGAACGTTTCGACGGCCGGCAACCCACTCGGCGCGCCGGGCGCGCACGGGGTGGGGCGACCGTCGTGGCAGAGGTCGGGCACGATGTAGGAGAGCGCGGGGGTGCGCTTGGCGCTCTTCAGATCGCCCGCCAGCCCTTCGATGCCGACGTCGTCGTGGGTGCATTCGGGCGAGTGCAACACCCCGTCGAAGTAGGTGAAGGGGTCGCGGAAGGTGGCGAACGTGTCCCCCTGCGGCGCCTGCGAGGTCGTGTCAGAGGCGCCGAATTCGGGGTGCCAGCAAGCGATCGCCTTGGGCGCGCCTGCCGCGGATATCGACATTCCCGCCTCAGGTTTGGACTCGCCGGCCCTCGATCGGGAGGCGCCCGCCTGCGGCCCGACCCCACCTCCGGGCACATCGCCAAGCCCTTCGGCATACACCTTCCAGGTGAGTCCCTTCGCGGTGAGCTGCTCGCCGACGGTCTGTGCTTCCTTTGGGTAAATGCAGCCGTCGCCCGTGTACTGCCCCTTGCTGTTGGCCTGCCCCGGGACGATGTCGCTGAAGGTCGGGCAGTCGTCGGCCGTCTGCGGCGTCGGCCCGAGCCCGCTGATCAGCGCGACCTCGTCGGCGAGCTCTTCGTGGGCGACGCCGTAGAAGCGCACCAGCAGCTCGCCCTGGTGCTCGAGCGTGTGCGCGATGTAGGGCGCGGGCGATTCCGGCCCGAACGTTTGGGCGTAGGCCTGGTCGGCAAGCACGATCAGGAAGACGTGCTTCACCGGCGGCAGCTTCGGCGCTTCCCCTTTCGAGCCGGAGCCCTTGGAACCGCCCTTGCCCGAGTGCTTATGGCCTGCACCCGACGATGGGCTCGATTCTTCCGAGGAGGACTTCGGTTCTTCGGTGGAGCTCGAAGGCGACGCTTCCGGCGTGGGTGTTTCTTCGGATGAAAGCCCACCCACCCGCGCCGCGGCGAGCGGGGTGCTCGCCGGAGGCGCAGGCACCAGCAGCGTGAGCGGCCCGCGGCGTAGCGCGTTCAGAGCGCCGGAGGGATTGGAGGCCGCCGCGCCCGCGACCGTCCCGAAGCCGAGCATCGCCAGGGTGAGCACGGCGGCCGTGAGCGGGCTCGGCAGTCCGCCTCGCGAGCGCCGCGGCGCGGGAGAGGGCGCCACCGGCGCCTGCCCGCCGGAGCCCAAACCCTCGAGGATCCGCTCCAGCGCGGGTGGCCGCGGCCCATGGCGGGCACCGCAGCTGAGGCAGTAGCGCTGGTCGCCGGCCAGCGGCGAGCCGCACTCCGAGCAGGCACCTGGGGGTTGCGCGGGCACAGGGGAATCCCCATTCACGGGCGACGCTCTCAGTTGACTGGTGCGCTTGGGGGCAGCACCAGTGTCTGCTCCTCAGACCGCTCCTCGCCGGCGGCCAGCGCAGCCGGCGCGCCCGCAGGTCCATCGCCGGCCGGGGCACCCGAGGAGGAGCCGTTGGCCGCGCTCGGGACTCGCTCCATCAGCACCTTGCCGCACTGCCAGCAGTACAGCGCGCCGCGGCCGTGCACCGAGCCGCAGTCGGGGCAGGTGCCGGTCTCGACGTGCTCGCGGAGGCTGAGCACGCGCTCGAGCTCGCCGAGCTCGGCGTCGCGCTCCTGCAGCTCTCCGGCGCGGCGCACGAGCACGTCGAGGCGGAAGTGATCGCGAATCGCCAT
>CAYNGQ010000350.1:0-8636 GCA_964396735.1 uncultured Solirubrobacteraceae bacterium
CGGTCCGCCGATGTCGAGGGTGCGTCCACCCACCTTCGTGAGACGGGCGGCGGCGGTGAGCATCGCGATCGTGTCACGCACATCGATCGGCTGCGTGCGAAACCTGCGCCACGCCGGCAGCGCCAGCACGGGCATGCGCTCGACCAGTCGTACGAGCAGACGAAAGGAGCGCGACTGTGCGCCGATTACGATCGAGGCGCGCAGGGCGACCGAATCGGGAACATGCGCGAACAGGATCTGCTCCACCTCCGCACGGCTTGCCAGATGGCGCGACACGTGGCCCGAGCGTGGCAGCAGGCCGCCGAGGTAGACGATCCGGCTTACGCCGGCGTGCTCCGCGTGTGCAGCGAAGGTGCTCGCCGCCACGCGCTCGCGCTCGGCGAAGCTGCCCGGTGTGCTTCCGGGAGTGTCTTCCATCGAGTGGATCAGGTAGTAGGCAACCTCCACTCCCGCCAATGCACGCGTGAGCCCTTCACCGGTGAGGACGTCGCCACGGACCATTTCCATCCCCGGAGCGTGAGCTCGCGACGCCGCTTTCGCGCGTTGGGGATCACGTGTCAATCCGCGGAGCTCATGTCCTTCGGTTAGCAATGTGGGAGCGAGCGCCGAACCGATGAAGCCGCTGGCGCCGGTGAGGAGAATGCGCATCAACCAGCAATAATGACGCGCGTGTCGCCATCGGATCAAACGCGTGTGTCGCCATCGGATCGCGTAACCACCTCGGAGGCGCCCTCCAAGTGCGATCTGGCGATCGTCGGCGGCGGGATCGTGGGCCTCGCGCTGGCACGTGAGCTGACCCGCCGCCATCCGCGCCTGTCGGTGTCCGTGCTCGAGCGCGAGGCTGAGCTTGGCATACACCAGACCGGTCACAACTCCGGGGTGGTTCACGCCGGGGTCTACTACCTGCCGGGCTCGCTGAAGGCACGTCTGTGTGTGGAGGGCGCCCGCGAGCTGTACGACTACTGCGAGCGGCGCGGGATCGCCCACGAGCGCTGCGGCAAGGTGATCGTCGCGACCGGCGCGAGCGAGCTGGGGCGTCTGGATGAGCTTGAACGCCGTGGCAAGGCCAACGGCGTTCCCGGGCTGCGCCGCATCGACGGCGCCGGCATCGAGGCGCTCGAGCCCCATGCGCGGGGGATTGCCGGGCTGCACTCCCCCGACACGGGCATTGCCGACTTCGCCGCGGTTGCGCGCGCATACGCACAGGACGTGCTCGACGCCGGCGCCACGGTGGCGAGGAGCCGCGGCGTCGAGGGGGTCGCCGTGGTGGGGCGCTCGCTGCGCCTCGCGCACACGCACGGCGTCACCGAGGCCGGCAACGCGATCTTCTGCGCCGGCGCATGGGCCGACCGCCTCGCCGTCGCCGCCGGCGCCGATCCAAACCCGCGCATCGTGCCGTTCCGAGGTGCCTATCTGCGCGTGGCCCCCGCGCGCCGCGAGTTGGTCCGTTCGCTGATCTACCCCGTGCCCGACCCGTCGCTGCCGTTCCTCGGGGTGCACCTGACCAAGCACATCGACGGCGACGTGCTGATCGGGCCCACGGCCCTGATGGTCGGCGCCCGCGATGCCTACAGCCTCGCGACGCTCAACCGCCGCGATCTGCGCGACACGCTTGTATGGCCCGGCACCTGGCGGATGCTCGCGAAGTGGTGGCGGACTGGCGTCACCGAACTGCGCCACGCCGCCTCGCGCGCCGCCTTCGTGCGCGCCGCCGCTCGCTACGTGCCGGATCTGCGGGTCGACGACGTGCAGCCCGCCTTTGCCGGCATTCGCGCCCAGGCGCTCGGCCGCGACGGCAAGCTCGTCGACGACTTCGTCTTCTCCCACACCGAGCGGGCGCTGCACGTGCGCAATGCGCCCTCGCCCGCCGCCACCTCCTCGCTGGCGATCGCTCGCTACGTCGCCGACCGCGCGGATGAGGCGTTTGGGTTGGCGGTGTGATGTACGGTCACGCGGCTCGGCCACGTCGCCGAGGCGTTTGGGTTTGGTCGATGAGAGTCGCCGACTGCGCCGCCAGGCGTTTGGTTCGTCCGGTAAGAGCGACACGGAACCTCGGAAAATGCGGCTTATCCATGCGATCGTCACAGGAAAGTGACGTTTTGCCAGCTCTTTCCGGGGTAGAAAATCTTTTCTCTGCGATTTGCGAGAAGGCCCCTTGAGCGGAGCGTCGGCAGGTGCTTTGATCCCCGCCGTCGTCGGTTCTCGCCCACCGCAGCCGGGTGGGCGGGCAACTCGAAAACATTTCGATCTATGGGGAGCGACCTTGGCGCAGGGAAGGAAGAGCGCGCGCGTTGCCGTGCGCAAAGTGACGTGCGAGGAATGCTATTTCAAGCGCAACATGCTCTGCGCGCTCGATTTAGATGAGCCCTGCGCCACGTTCCGGCCCCACGCCGCCCAGCTCAAACCGCCGCCGCAACTGCGCTTCGTCTTCCGTCAGGAGCGCCCGCGCGCCGCCTGGGCCTTTCCCACCGCGCAGGAACAGGCCGCGCTGCACGCATAGCGCTTCGCCGGAGGGGTATATTGGGGTGGACCCACAGTAAACAAGCTCCAAGTAGAGGCGGTGGATGCATGGCGGCAAAAGAGAGCATCGGCAAGGCTTCGGCGGCGGCCCGCGCCGCCCACAGCAACCAGTATGTGAAGCGCATCCTCGAGGACGAGGAGCTGCGCGGCAGCCTGCTCGCGGCCTACCTCGCCGCGCGCAGCGCTTACGGGCGGATGAGCAACGGCAAGCCGGCGACCAAGGCGCTGTTCGAGGATCGCAAGCTCCAGCGAGAGCTCGCGGAGGCGGTGGGCGCTCTGCGCGACGCCAGCACCGCGCTCAAAGAGCCCCCCAAGCGCAAGCGCCGGCGCGGAGGCTTCGGCCGCGCGCTGATGCTCGCGCTCGTCGCGGGCGTGCTCGCCGTGGCGCTCAGCGAAAGCCTGCGCTCGAAGCTGCTCGACCTGCTGTTCGGGGCCGAGGAGGAGTTCGACTACAGCTCGACCACGATGCCGGCGCAGGAGGCGCCGAGCTCGGTGGGCGCACCTGCCTCCTGAGGCCGTTGACTACGCCTCACCGGCGGCCTTTAGGCAACATCTGAGGACGATGGCTTCGGTCGTGGAGAGCGGCTCGCGCAGCAGGGGCGCCAGGCCGCTATCGGGCGAGCGCGCCCAGCGCATCGTGGAGGCAATGCGCCGCAGTGTCGCCCAGCACGGCACGGCGGGCTCCACCTTCGAGCGCGTCGCGCGCGAGGCGGGGGTGTCGCGGGGCCTGCTGCACTACTACTTCGGCACCAAGGAGCAGTTGCTCGCGGAGGCCGTGCGGCGCGACTGCCAGCTGCGCTTGGAGCGCCTGGAGCAGCAGCTCGCGGGGGCGCAGACGGCCGAGGACTTCATCGGCCTGATGGCGCAGCACCTGCAGGACGCGATCCGCGAGGACCCCGACTTCATCACGCTCCTGTTCGAGCTGTTCACGCTCTCGCGGCGCAACGACGACATCGCGATGGAGTACGCCAACCTGATGCGCACGATGCGCGAGCAGGTCGCGGGGATGCTCACCGTGGCCCAGGACGAGGGGGTGCTGCGGCTGCATGCCGAGCCGGAGGCGATCGCAGAGATCCTCTTCTCGCTCGGCGACGGATTCGCGCTGCGGATGCTCACCGAGCCCGACCGCGACTTCACCGCCACGATCCGCGCCGGGATCGTCAGTGTGCGCGCGCTGTTGGCTGACTAGGGCCTGCTGAGATAGGCCTTGGCCTGGCACTCCTATAATCCGAGTGCCAATGCCGATCTACGAGTACCGCCGCCCGGACGGGAGCACCTTCGAGATCCTCCAGTCGTTCTCCGACGAGCCCTTGGCCAAGGACCCGGAGACCGGCGTGAAGGTGCAGCGTGTGCTGCACGCCCCCGCGGTGCACTTCAAGGGCAAGGGCTTCTACAACACCGACTACGGCACCCGCAAACGCCAGCGCGAGAACGCGGCGGCGGAGAGCTCCTCCTCCGCGGACTCCGGCTCCTCCTCGGACTCCGGCTCCTCCTCGGACTCTTCTTCGGCGGACAAGACGGGCTCATCCTCGAACGACAAGGGATCGACCTCGGAGAGCAAGCCGAAGACCGAGAAGAGCTCCTCCGCCAAGAAGCCCGAGCCGGCCGCGGCCAAGGGCTGACCGCCCCGATCCCCGGGGCCCCGCGGGCAGCCAGGCAGGCACGCGAGGATCAACCCAGGCGGGGAATTGCCTGGCGGCTACCCCGCCATGAAGCGCGCCACCGCGGCGCGCTTGGATTCTTCGGAGACCGTGAGACCTTCTTCGCCGTCGGGCAGCTTGATCTGGCCGGTGGGCTCCAGCACGTGGGTGGGGGTCGAGCCGCCGACCTGCAGGGCGGCGAACAGCTCGAGCAGTTCGGGGCCGCTCAGGTCGGAGATGATCGCGGGCGGCGCGTTCCAGGCAATCAACGGCAGGCGCAGGAGGCTGGAGGGGGAGAGCATCCGTGACTGCATGTCCTCGAACAGCGCCTGCTGGTGCTCCTCGCGGTTGAGGTCGGTCTCCTGCGGCTCGCAGAGGTTCTCACGGGTGCGCGCGAGCGCGAGCGCTTCCCTGCCGTCGAGCAGGTGGGTGCCGGCGGAGAGGCGCAGCGTGAAGCCACCGTCGGCGGAGCCGCCGTCGAGGTTGGAGACGACACAGCCACCGGTGTAGTAGACGCCGCCCATCGCTTCGATCAGCGCGGGGAAGTTTTCGAAGTTGACCTCCACGAGATGGTTGATCGGGACACCGAGGAAGTGTTTGATCGCGGAGATCGACAGGGCGGGCCCGCCGAAGGCGTAGGCGGCGTTGACCTTCTGCAGCCCATGGCCGGGGATTTCGATCACCGTGTCGCGGGGGATCGAGAGGCGCGCGGCATGCCCGCCACCGGTGCGGATCAGCATGATCGTGTCCGAGCGGCTCGGCCCGTCGATGTCGGCCCCGGGTTCCTTGCTGTCCTTCTGGCGTTTGTCGGACCCCAGCACGAGGATGTTGTTGGCGGAGGTGAGCAGGGGGCCGGCGGATTCGAGCTCGCTCACCGCATTCGCCGGCGGTGCGGTGCGTTCGAAGTGGGAGCTGACGAGGAACAGCACGAGCGACAACATCAGCCAGCCGACGATGACCGCGAGCAGCCCGAGCACGGCGCGCTTGGGGGTGATCCGTCGCCACCAGGACGGCTGCGCGCCGCGCGCGATGCCGGGGCGGCGGGGGCGATTGGGGGGCGGCGGGCCTCCGCGACCCGGCGAGCGGCCTCCTCGACCCTCTTCTAACAGGCGACCATTATCGCCCCGTGCCGGCTCGGTGGGTCCGCTCCCGCCCGCCTCTCCGGGGCTTGGGCGCAGCAGCTTGCGCCCCGCGCGGTAGCGGGTGTATTGCGGCTTGGGGTCGGTCTCGTTCGCCATCGACGCTCTCTATATTGGCCCAATGCCAGGCGAGGACGCGCGGGTTGGGCGGGCGCCTGCAGAGGGGAGGCTGGTCGTGTGCCCCACGCCGATCGGCAATCTCGAGGATGTGACCCTGCGGGTGCTGCGAGTTTTGGGCGAGGCCGACGTGCTCGCCTGCGAGGACACGCGCCACACCCGGATCCTGCTCGATCGGCACGGCATTCGGGCGGCGCGGCTGGTGAGCCTGCACGAGCACAACGAACGTGCGCGCGTCCCCGAACTGGTGGCACGGATGGGCGCCGGCGAGACGGTTGCGCTGGCCAGCGACGCCGGCATGCCGGTGGTCTCGGATCCCGGGTTCCTGCTGGTGCGCGAGTGCCTGGCGGCGGGTATCGCGGTCGAGGTGCTGCCGGGGGCCAGTTCGGTGCCGGTCGCCCTCGTGGCCTCCGGCCTGCCGGCGTCGCGCTGGTGCTTCGTGGGGTTCCTGCCGCGCAAGCGCGGGCAGCGCGAACGCCTGCTGGCGGATGCCTCCGAGACGCTGGTGGCGTTCGAATCCCCTCGGCGCCTGCCCGCCACGCTCGAGATGCTCGCGCTGGCCGACCCGCAACGCCCCGTGGCGGTGTGCCGCGAGCTGACCAAGCTCCACGAGGAAGTGGCGCGCGGGTCGGCGGCCGAGCTCGCGGAGCGCTACCGCGAGCGTCCCCCCAAGGGAGAGGTCGTGCTGGTGGTGGGGCCGGCAGGGTCAGCGCAAGGCCCTCTGGCCGGTCAAGACGATGGCGCCAGTGTCGCCATTGAGAAAGCGAAGGACACCGGGTCGAGTCGGCTGAGGTGAGGATGCCCGCGTCGGGCCGACTGAAGTGACGGTGCCAGCCAGTAGCCTGGGCGGGCGATGTCATCCTTCTATGTAACCACCCCGATCTACTACGTCAACGCGGCGCCCCACCTGGGGCACGCGTATACGACGATCGCCGCCGACGTGCTGGCGCGACACCACCGCCAGCGCGGCGAGCAGGTGTTCTTCCTGACGGGCACCGACGAGCACGGCGAGCCGGTCGCCGATGCGGCGCATGCGCTCGGGATCGAGCCCCAGGAGCTGGCCGATCGCAACGCCGAGCGCTTCCGTGAGCTGGCACCGCGGCTGGGGGCGTCCAACGACTTCTTCATCCGCACAACCGACCCGCAGCACATGGCGAAGGTGCAGGAGATCCTCACGCGGGTGCGCGACAACGGGTACGTGTACAAGGGCACCTACGAGGGCTGGTATTGCCCGCGCTGTGCCGACTTCAAGGCGGAGAACGAGATCGAGGAGGGCAAGCGCTGCCCGATTCACCACATCGAGCTGGTGCGCGAACAGGAGGACAACTACTTCTTCAAGCTCTCCGCCTTCCAGGAGCAGCTGGAGCGGCTGTACGCCGAGCGCGAGGACTTCGTCGCCCCGCGCAGCCGCTACAACGAGGCGCTCTCGTTCATCCGCTCGGGCCTGCGCGACGTGCCGCTCACGCGTCACAAGCTCACCTGGGGCGTGCCGGTGCCGTGGGATCCCGAGCACGTCTTCTACGTGTGGTTCGACGCGCTGCTCAACTACTACTCGGCGCTCTCCTACGCGCCGGCGCCGGCGGGGGACTCGAATCCCGCCCCGGGTGGGTGGGATTCAAATCCCGCCCCCGCTATCGATACGAGTATCGACCTTGTGGCGATGTTCTGGCCGGCGGACTATCACCTGATCGCGAAGGACATCCTGCGTTTCCACGCGATCTACTGGCCGGCGCTGCTGCTGGCCGCCGAGCTCGAGCTCCCGCGTCGCCTGTTCGTCCACGGCTACCTCCTGATGGAGGGTGAGAAGATGAGCAAGTCGCTGGGGAACGTGCTCGACCCGTTCGCGGTGATCGAGCGCTTTGGGGCGGACGCATTGCGCTTCTACCTGCTGCGCGATGTCTCCTTCGGCCAGGACGGCTCGGTTTCTACGACCGCCTTTGAGCAGCGCTACGAGAGCGAGCTGGCCAACGAGTACGGCAACCTCGCCAGCCGCACGCTGGCGATGGTACGCCGTTACCGCGACGGGGTCCTGCCCGAGGCGCCGATCGACCCCGAGCTGGCCAGCGACTTCGACGGCCTCGCCGATGAGGTGTGCGAGTTGCTCGACCGCGCCGAGCTCACGCAGGCGCTCGATGCGATCTGGCAGCGGGTGCGGCGCCTCAACCGCTACGTCGAGGAGTGCGCGCCGTGGACGCTCGCGAAGGACGAGGAGAAGCAGGAGGATTTGGACGGCGTGCTAGTTTCGCTCGTCGAAGGGGTGCGCGTGGTGAGCCTGCTGCTTGTCCCCTACCTGCCGGCGAGCACTGAAAAACTGCTGGACGCGCTGGGCGCCGAGGACCGCTCGCTCGCGGCCGCGAGTTTAGGGGCCCGCCCACCCGTGGGTTTCACCCCCTCCGCTCCCATCGGTGAGCTCGAACCGCTCTTCCCCAAGCCATGAGCCCACCCCCCCACAACGCGACCCCGCCCCCAATCCAAAAACAGAACGACCGCGGATACCCCGCACGATGATCGACAGCCACACCCACCTCGACCTCTGCGAGCCCCCCAACACGGAGCTGGTGGCAACCGCGGAGCGGGCGGGGGTGACGCGCATCCTCACCGTCGGCACGGGCAGCGACTCCTGCCGCGCGGCGCTCGCGGCGGCGGAGGCGTTTCCGCAGGTGTATGCAGCGGTCGGCCGCCACCCCAACTACGCGACCGGCTTCGACGATGCCGACCTGGCGGAGTTGCGCGCGCTCGCCGCTCACCCCCGCTGCCTGGCGATCGGGGAGACGGGGCTCGACTACTACCGCGACTACGCGCCCCGCGCCGACCAGGAGCGCGCGTTCGCCGCGCAGATCGAGCTCGCGCGCGAGCTGGGCAAGCCGCTCGTGATCCACACTCGCGCCGCCGAGCGTGACACGCTCGACCAGCTCGCCGCGCAGGCGACGGGGGTGAGCGTGGTGATGCACTGCTTCTCGATGCCCGCGCATTTGGACGAGTGCTTGGAGCGTGGCTACGCGATCTCCTTCGCGGGCAACGTCACGTACAAAAGCGCGGCCGATCTCGCCGACGCCGCGCAGCGGGTGCCCGACGAGCGCCTGTTGATCGAGACCGATGCCCCCTACCTCACGCCGCAGAAGGTGCGCAAGCACCCCAACCAGCCGGCGTTCGTCGCGCACACCGCCGCCTTCCTCGCCGAGCTGCGGGGTGTATCGGTGGAGGAGTTGGGGGCAGTTGT
>CAYNGQ010000351.1:0-3578 GCA_964396735.1 uncultured Solirubrobacteraceae bacterium
CACCGGTTCAGCGCTTTTTGGGACACCGAAACCGACGCCGTGTTGCGCAATCTCGGCATCAAGACCCTGTTCATCGGCGGCGTGAACATGGATCAATGCGTGATGACCACGCTCGAGGATGCGAGCTTTCTCGGTTACGACACGATTCTGATCGAGGACGCCACCGCGACCACCTCGCCCGACTATTGCGTTCAGGCGGTGCTCTACAATGTGAAGCTCTTGTTCGGATTCGTCACGCGCTCTGACGCTCTGCTTTCAGCGCTTGCCGCGGCCGCGAAGGCGTGATCACGAATGCCGACTGAAAACGGTGTCGAGCCGCTTGAAGCCCGGCTTGCGGCGCTGGCGATTGAATTGCCCAAAGTGCCGGTGCCGATCGCCAACTTCGTCCCTTACAAGCGCATCGGCAACCTGATCTTCCTCGCCGGACAGGTGTGCGAGTGGAATGGCGAAGTGCGCTATGGTGGCCGCTTGGGTGTGGATTACGATCTCGAGGAAGGCCGCAAGGCGGCGCGCGTCTGCGGCCTTAACTTGATCGCGGCCTTGAAAGTTGCTTGCGGAGGCACGCTGGCTCCCGTGACCGCATGTGTTCGCCTTGGTGGTTTCGTCAATTGCAGTGCGCAATTCAACGAAATCCCGCAGGTGATTAATGGAGCATCCGACCTTATGCTGGAGCTGTTCGGAGAGCGCGGCAGACACGCCCGCACCGCAGTCGGCGTCGCTAATTTGCCACGCGGCGCCGCCGTCGAAGTGGACGGCATTTTCGCGCTCACAGACCCGACGCCTCCTGCGCGCGCTCCGCCCAAGCCGGCAGGCCACTCGCCCTCAGAGATCCAGCGCTTCGCGCGCGCGCTCCAGCGAATGCTGGTCGAGCACCTCCGGTGCCACGCCCAGCGTCGCGCGCTCCCCCACCCCCCAGTTGGCCAGCGCCAGGTCGAACGCTTCCATCGGCACCGTCATCGCTTTCGCCAGCTCGTGCGCACGGTGCTCCAGGTGCATCTGGTCGCCGATCCCAAACACGCGCTTGGCTGCCAGTGTGGTGAGGTCGTCGTGGGCGGCGCCGGGGGCGTTGGTGAAGCACAGCGTCTCGGCGCGCACCTCGCACAGCCCGATGCGGCCGGCCGTGACCAGCAACTCGTAACGGCCCATCCGCCCCAGGCCCGGCAGCGTCAGCCGTTCGAAGATCCGCTCGAAGCGCCTTGCGGGGTTCCAGGCCGGGTCGCCTGTGAACCCCGGTGCCTGCTGGCCGAAACGGGGATGCCCGCCGGAGGCGGGTGTCTCCTGGCTTCGGCCGAAACGGGGATGCTCGCCGGAGGCGAGCGTCTCCCGGCTTCGGTCGATCTGTGCTCGGCCGGCGTGCTCGGCCCACTGCAGATAGGCGCGCAGCGTCGCGTCGCCTCTGGCGGGGTCGTGGGAGGTGCGGGGGCCGAGTGGGATCTCATTGAGGTCCGGCAGCTCGCCGGCGCGCCAGTCGGCCTGGAGCGCCTTCCTGATCCCGGCGAACGGGTCGGGCCCCTCCAGCGGTGAGAGGTAGGCGCTCAGGAAGCACATCCACATCGCCTGCTCCTGGTCCTCCTGTTCGCGCATCTCCCCATACAGATCCGGCGGCGCGGTTCTGAGCGCCAGCAGCCGCCCCTCCGCAAACCCGATCTCCTGCGCCAGGCGCTCGGCGTCCGCGGATGCGCGCAGACCTGTCGCCAGCGGCGAGCGGTAGCCGTCGTCCTCGGCGCGCTGTTCGTGGATCACGTGCAGCCCTGCGCGGCGGCGACCCTGTGGTGAGGCGCGGCGCGCACCGCCCGTACCGGTGCGCCCGCGGCCATCCTTCGTCCCCTCGGCCGTGCGCGCACGCGAGCGGCGCCCCTGCCCCTCGGCCGGCGCCAGCCCCGGCACGGTCTCGCGGCAGATCGGACAACGCTCGACGAACCGGTTGTGACGGCAAAACCTCTGCATACCACGTAGTTTAGTTATCTCATGCCTGTTTCCCGGCGAGAGCACGTCTTTACAACAGCCCCTACCACTTCACAAAATGAAGGGTTGGGGCCTGAAAATGCTCTCCCGTACTACCTTTGCCATCACCCAAGACCTATGCGGCGACATGCGCACATGACGCCGGTGCGTAGCCTTGCGCGCGTGCTCGCTTGACGCCCGCGCGGCGCTCGTCGTCCAGCTCGACCACGTAGTTGGAGAAGTCCACCTGGATCGTGTGTCGCTTGGAGGCCTGGTAGCGACGGCTCTGGCGGCGCATCATCGCCTCCATGTCCCGCCGCATCTGCGCCGGCGAGGGCAGCGCGTAATCGCCCATCAGGTGCTCCGCCACCAGCCGGCTCTGCAGCTCGGCGATCGGCATGATCGCCCCCCACGGCTGGACGAAGCCGATGAAGTACAGTCCCGGATGCTCGGGCGAGAAGACCCGCTTGTATAGAACGAGGCGGTTCTCGGGCGCGGAGATCAGCTGCTCGTCGAAGAACGGGAAGCTGATCTTGTAGCCGGTGCAGTACACGATCAGGTCGGCCCGCTCCTCGCTGCCGTCGGCATAGCACACGCGCTCCCCCGCCAGTTCGGCGATCTCCGGCTTCACCGCGATCGCGCCGTGAGCGAGGCGGTCGAGGATGCGCGAGGAGACGGTCGGGTGCGCCTGCCCAAGCCGGTGGTCGGGCCGCGGCAGCCCGTAGCGATCCATCGGCCCCACCGTCACGCGCGTGACGAGCTGCATCCCGCGCAGCAGCCACGTGAATGGCACCCGGCTGGGCCGCACCCCGGCGTCCAGCGGCCGCCCGAGGATGTACTTGGGCACCACGTGCACGCCACGGCGGGCAATCAGCGTGGTCGAGAGCGCGTGGTAGGAGGCATCCACGGCGATGTCCATCGCGGAGTTGCCCATCCCCACCACAACCACCCGCCGGCCGGCGAGCTGGCTCGGCTCTTTGTACTCGTGCGCGTGGATCTGCTCCCCGTCGAAGCTCCCGGGGATCGACGGTTCCGGCCAGCGGGGGTGCCAGTGGTGGCCGTTGGCCACGAGCAGCGCGTCGTAGCGGTGGACTTCCTGTCCGCCTGCCGACCTCTTTCCCCCCGTGGTATCGCTTTCGCCCGCATGCCCAACGCCACCATCGCTCACCGTCGCCCCCTCCCTGGAGATCGTCACCTCCCAACCGCCGCCCTCCAGCGGGCGGGCGTGCTCCACGGAGGTGTTGAACGTGATCCGCGCGCGCAGGCCGAAGTGCTCGACGTAGTCGTCGAAATAGCGCGCAATCTGGTCGTGGCGTGGGAAGTCGGGATAGGAGACTGGCATCGGGTAGTCGGCGTACTCCATGCGCCCGCGCGAGGTATTGATGTGCAGCGTCGAGTACGACGACGACATCCCGTTGCGGTTGCCGAACACCCAGTTGCCGCCCACCTTGTCGGACGTCTCGAAGCAGTCGAAGGGGATGCCCCGATCGGCGAGCGCCTTCGCCGCGGTGATCCCCGAGGAGCCCGCGCCGATGATGCAGGCGCGGGGAAGAGTCATTCGACGCTGACCCCACCGCTGACGTGGGAGGGCGGGCCCTCGGGCCCTTCGTCGGCGTCGGCGTGGCCCGGCAGCG
>CAYNGQ010000352.1:0-5827 GCA_964396735.1 uncultured Solirubrobacteraceae bacterium
TGGCCGCGCGGCGGCACTCGACCGACGGAGACGCGGCGCTCGCGCAGCGGCTGTCCACGCGCCCGCTGATCGAGGTCGACCTGCACATGCACACCGACCACTCCCACGACTGCGCGACCCCAGTGGAGGTGCTGCTGGCGACGGCTCGCGAGCAGGGTCTGGGGGCGATCGCGGTGACCGACCACAACGAGGTGTCGGGGGCGCTGGAGGCCCGCGCGCGGGCAAGCGGCGTCAAGGTGATTGTGGGCGAGGAGGTGAAGACCGCCGGCGAAGGCGAGGTGATCGGGCTGTTCATCGAGGAGCGCATCCCGCGCGGGATGACGCTGGCGGAGACGGTGGCGGAGATCAAGCGCCAGGGCGGCGTGGTGTATGTGCCGCACCCGTTCGACCGCATGCACGCGGTGCCCGACTACGAGCACCTGCTGCCGGTGCTCGACGAGGTGGATGCGATCGAGGTGTTCAACCCGCGCGTGGCGATCGGCGCGTTCAACGAGGAGGCGGCGCGGTTTGCCGCCAAGTACCGGATCCCCGCGGGCGCCGGCTCGGACTCGCACGTCGCCCAGGGCCTCGGCTCGGTGAGGGTGAGGATGCGCGACTTCGAGGGGCCGCAGGAGTTCCTGCAGTCGCTGCGCGACGCCGAGATCGTGACGCGCCCCACCAGCTTGCTGTACGTGCAGGCGCTGAAGTTCCTGGAGACGCGCGCCACGCCCCCCTCGGCGCGAAGGGCAAGGAGGGCGCGGCGAGTGCGACGCGCCACCAATGGGGAGCGCAACACCTGATGCAGCGCCAAGGACAAGCCGGCGCGCCGTCAAAACCAACGGCGTCGATGCCGGCAACCGATGACGAGATCCGCGAGAAGTATTTGGAGCGAGCGATCCGCGAGCTCAACACGCTCACGCGCGATCTGCAGGCGTGCCCGCACTGCCCGCGCGGCAACCTGATGCCGGTGCTCGGCAGCGGCCACCCGCAGGCGGACGTGATGCTGCTCAAGCACGCCCCGATGCCCTCGGAGGTCGAGGAGGGCGTCGCCTTCTACGGCCGCGCGGGGGGCGCGCTGATGAAGTCGCTCAAGCGCCTCGCGATCGACCCGCTGGCCGTGTATGGCACGCTGTGCGTGAAGTGCCCTTTGGGCGACTCCTCGCTGGCCGAGCCGGAGTGCATCGCGCGCGTGGTGGAGGAGATCGCGATCGTGCAGCCGAAGATCGTGGTCGTGATGGGCGCGGAGGCGCTGGCGGCGCTCAATGACCTGCAGGTCCCGCTCGCTCGCCCGCTCGCCCCACGGTTGGGCGAGATCCAGCAGCTGACGCCATCGATCGACGCGCTGTACGTGCCCAACATCGACGAGTCGCTCGACGGCCAGGAGTCAAAGCGCGCCTTCTGGGAGGCGTTCCGGGTACTCGGCGAGTGGTGGGCGGCGCAGCCGCCGTATTGACAGGGAGGGGTTAAGGGCCCACCCGCCCAGGTCTGCCTCCCCTGCCCAGTGGTAGGCAGCGCAACAGCCTCCCTATTGGGCTTTTCCCACCGGCGCATGCGCCGGTGGGCGGGGCAGCGCATGCGCTGCCCCGGACCAGGCCGCATGCGGCCTGGTCTATGAGATATCGAGGATGATCTTGCCGAGCTTGCCGCCAGCCGCGAAGGAGTCGTAGGCCGCAGCGGCATCGTCGAGCGGGAAGGTCGCGGCGATCGGCACCGTGAGGGCGCCCGATGCGAACAGCGGCAGCACCTCGCGCTCCAGAGCGCGGGCGACGAGCGCTTTCTCCTCCAGCGGCCGCGCGCGCAGCGTGGAGCCGTAGATGCGCGCGCGCTTGCCCATCAGCGCGAGCAGGTTGAGCTCGCACTTGGCGCCGGCCGACACGCCGATCACGACGATCCGCCCACCAGTGGCGAGCGCGTCCAGGTTGTCCGCCATGTTGGGGGCGCCCACCAGCTCGAGGATCACATCGAACGGCCCCAGCTCGGCGAAGCCCTCGGGCGGGATCGCCTCTGCGCCGAGCGCCGCGACCTCGGGGCGGGATTCCGCGCGGCGCACAGTCGCGGTCACACGCGCGCCGCTCGCGCGGGCAAGCTGGATTGCCGCGGTGCCGACTCCGCCGGCGCCGCCGTGAACGAGCAGGCGCTCGCCGGGGCGCAGCTGCGCCTGCGCGAACAGCGCGTCGTGGGCAGTCGTGAACACCTCGGGCACCCCGCCGGCGGCGGACCACTTCAGGGCATCAGGGACCGGCATCAACTGGCGCTCGTGCACCACACACAGCTCGGCCTGCGCGCCCCCGCCGACGATCGCCATCACCCGCTCGCCCTGCGCGAAACGCTCCGCCCCCGGGCCAAGAGCGGCGACCTCGCCCGCCAGCTCCATCCCCGGGATGTCCTGCGGCGAGCCGGGTGGCGCCGGGTAGAGCCCGCGGCGCTGCATCATGTCGGCGCCGTTGAGCCCCGCCGCGCGCACGCGCACCAGCACCTCACCCGTCCCCGGCACCGGGTCTGGGTGCTCCTCGACGACGATCTCCTTCTCACGGATGGTGGCAGCGCGCATCGGTGGGAAAGCCTACCCGCGCTCGAGCAGCGCGACACACTCGACGTGGTGCGTCTGCGGGAACATGTCCACCGGGCGCACCTTGCGCAGTACCCACCCGGCCTCCACCAGCTGGGCGGCGTTGGGGGCGAGCGTGGTGGGGTTGCAGGAGATGTATACGATCCGCCGCGGACCCGAGTCGATGATCCGGCGCACCACTTTCTGGGAGAGCCCGGCACGGGGCGGGTCGACGACAAGCACGTCGGGGCGCCCCGCGCGGCCCAGCAGCTCTGGCAGGGCGAGGCGCACGTCGCCGGCGAAGAAACGGGCGTTTGCGATCTCGTTGCGCCGTGCGGCGGCGATCGCGTCGGCGACCGCTTGCTCCACCAACTCGATCCCCCACACCTCGCCGGCGCGGGGCGCGAGCGCCAGCGCGATCGTGCCGGTGCCGCAGTAGAGGTCGTACACGCGCTCCCACCCCTCCAGGGCGGCGTACTCGGCGGCGATCCCATACAGCACCTCCGCCATCTCGGTGTTGGTTTGGAAGAACGCCTCGGGGGAGATGCGAAGCTCCAGCTCCCCCAGACGCTCTGGCAGCTCCGCATCGCCCCACACCAGCTCGGTCTCCCCGCCCGCGGTCGTCTCGGCGAGCTGGCGCGAGCGCGTCCACAGCACGCCCGATAGGCGCTCCCCCAGCTCGGCGGCGAGCGCCGCCGCCAGCGAGGGCGCGTCGAGCTCGCCATCGGTGGTGACGATGCGCACCTGCAACTTGCCCGTGCGCCGGCCCTCGCGCACCACCAGGTTGCGCAGCAGCGCGCGTCCGTCGGGGCCGGGGCCGGTTCGCTCCTCGCCACGCGCTCCCCCCCGTCGACCTGGGCCGGCAGGGCCAGACCTGGTTCGCTCCTGTGCCGATGCAGCCTCGTCACGATGGGGTGCACCTTTGCCTGCAAGCTCCCCGTCCGGAAGGGTGCCGTTCCCGCCGTTGCGAACCCCAGCCGTGTCGCCGGGGCGATCGCCGAGGCCGCCGCCCTCCTCTCCCCCGCGGCTCCATGCGCGCAGCCCCTGCTCGCGGCACCATTCCATCGCCACCCGGCGGGCGCGGTTGCCCTCGTCGGAGGCCAGCAGGCAGTCGTCGATCGCCAGCACCATGTTCCAGCCGGCGGGGGCGTGAAAGCCGCACACGAGCTCTGGTGGGCGGGCCCTATTCGAAAGGTCGTGGCCAAAGGAGTACTCGAGCTTGTTGCGGTAGCGCCACTGTTCGAGCGCCGGCATGATCGGCTCGACCGTGAAGCCCTCGAAGCCGCCCAGCCGGCGCAGCGCGTCCTGGGCCTGGGTTTGCTTGATCTCCAGTTGGCGCCCGTAGGGGAGCACCTGCCACGGCACGCCGGGGTGCTCGGCGCGCGGTGCGATCCGCTCTGGGCCGGCCTGCAGGATCTCGAGCGTGCGGGCATGGGCATAGTTGCGCTTGCGCTTGTAGACGACCGCGCGCACACGGTCGCCGGGGATCGCGCCGGCAACGAACACCACATAGCCGTGTTCACCTAACCGCGCCACGCCCTCGCCTCCGTAGGCGAGCGAGTCGACCGTCAGCTCCAGCTCCTGACCGCGCTCCGGCCGCTCACTCATGCGGATGCGCCACCCGCCGCATCCACGCCGCCTCCGTCCAGGTCGGTCAGCAGCTCGAGCAACGCCTTCTGCGCGTGGCGGCGGTTCTCGACCTGCTCCCAGATGCGCTGGCGCGGGCCGTACATCACCTCGGGCGTGATCTCCTCGCCGGGGTGGGCGGGCAGGTCGTGCATCGCAAAGGCCCCCGGCGCCGCCGCGTCCAGCAGCGCATCGTCGACGCGGTAGTCCGCCAGCGCCTCGCGCCGCTCGCGCGCGGTGGCCTCATCGCCCATGCTCACCCACACGTCGGTGTAAACAGCGCAGGCTCCCTCCACCGCCTCGCAGGGATCTGAGTGCAGCGTCAGCCGCCCGCCGCCGGTGGGCAGGGCAAGGTCGGACTCCAGCGTGTATCCGGCGGGGGAGGCCACGGCGATGTGCATCCCGGCGAGCGTCCCCAGCACCGCAAGCGAGCGGGCGACGTTGTTGCCGTCGCCCACATACGCGAGACGCAGCCCCTCGAGCTGGCCGTACGCCTCACGCAGCGTGAGCAGGTCGGCGAGCGCCTGGCAGGGATGGTGGCGGGCGCTCAGCATGTTGACGATCGGCACCGTGCCGTAGGCGGCCAGCTCCTCGAGCAGCTCGTCTGCCCCGGTGCGCAACCCCACCGCCGCGACGTGCCTGGAGAGCACCAGCGCCGTGTCGCGCGGCGACTCTCCTCGCGAGAGCTGCAGCTCGTCGCTGCGCAGCACCAAGGCGTGGCCGCCCAGCTCGTGGATGCCCACCTCGAACGACACACGGGTGCGCGTGGAGGGCTTCTCGAAGATCAGCGCCACGCTGCGTCCGGCGAGCACGCGCGAGCAGAGCGGGTCGGCCTTCAGCTCGGCCGCGCGCGCCAGCAGCCCGTCGAGCTCGGCCGCGCTCAGCTCCGCCCCGGTGAGGAAGTGGCGCGGGGCCGCCTGGCCGAGCTCCCGCGTCCCGGCGCTCCGCAGCGCGGCGACGGCGGTCGGTGAGGATTCCTGAGTTGCCATGGCAGCGCCAGTCTAGGCTAGGCTTGGCCGATGCAGTGGAGGAGGGGTACAGAGCGGGCGAGCGCTGCGCTCTCCCTTGCCGGGGTGTGCGCTGTGCTCACACTGGCCGCAGGCTGCGGGTCGAGTGGATCGAGCTCGACTGGCTCCAACTCGACCACAACCTCGAGCGCCCCCGCCAAAACCGCCGCCAGCGGCGGTTTGAAGGCCGTCACCACTCCTAAATACGCCTCGCCCTCCTCCTCCGAACCGGTGAAGAGCGGGGTTGTGCGGATCGCCTACCGCAACATCGCGATCGACCCCGACACGGTGCGGGCGAAGGTGGGCAGCACGATCAAGTGGACCAATGAAGACCCCGAAAAGTGCAACGTCACGAGCAAGGGCGGCCCGTACACGTTCGCCTCCAAGGACTTCGGCGAAGGTGGCAGCTTCGAACTGAAGCTCGACAAGCCGGGGATCATCCACTACGAGTGCACCTACTACCCGACGACGATGAACGGGACGATCGAAGTGGTCGGGTAGGGAGCGGCCTCTGCGCCCACCTACCGCGGTCCCAACGGAAGGGGCCCTGGGGGAGGGCCTGCCCTCCCCCAGCCTCATTGCGGACGATCGAAGTGGTCGCGAACGTACGCGCGTCCAACTCCTACTGAAACTCTGCCAGACCCTCCTCGGGCGTGGAGGCGGTGGC
>CAYNGQ010000353.1:0-6138 GCA_964396735.1 uncultured Solirubrobacteraceae bacterium
CGTGGTTGACGATATACGCGTGACCCTGGGAGTCGACGGCGAGCCCGTACGCGCCGCTGAGACGCTGCCCCGCGGCTTCGGTGATCTGACCGAGGAAGGCCCCTTCGGAGTTGAACTCGTCGACAAGACCTTCGTCGCAACCCGACAGCGAAACCAGCAGATCACCGCTCGTGGGATCCACCACGAGAGCATCGATGCCCGCGTCTTGCCCAAAGAAGCCGTGCCCTTCCCTGAGGCCGGGTGCTTCTTCACCCGTGACTTCCCGGATCAGCGCGCCGTCCGGGCTGAACTCAAACACCACATGTTCCTGCGCGACCCAGATGTCGCCATCGGCAGGATCGACCGCCACCCCCCGGCCTCCTTCGCTGTGGCCGAAGACGATTTCGTTGCCGGAGACCCTGCACCCACAGCCTTCAGAGCCTTTGAAGCCTGCCCAAGCACTCGGTTCGCCGGCGGCGTCGAACTTCTGCAGCGAGGCGACGTCGGCGCTGATCATGCCATAGACGTCCCCGGCGGACGGATCCAACGGATCGGCGGAGTCATCGACCGCGAGCCCCTCCTCCTCCACGTTACTGACGACTTCCCTGGAGAGACGGAATGTCTTTTCGAGGGTACCGCTCTTGCTGAGTATCTCGACTTCCCCGGCGTGGCCGGCGTAGAAAGCGCCGGTCAAGCCGATCGCCAGCTGTTCACCAACGAACGAGGACGGTGTCAGCGTCTGCTTGTAGACACCGGAGGGCCCGAACTCCTCAAGACTGGTTCCGCCTTCACCTTCGAGGACCCACAGGTCGCCTTCGCCATCGACCGCGATTTCCCCAGGGCGCGCAAACGGAAGGAACTTGCTCCCCGAGCACGCGGGCGGAGATTCTTCGGCTTTTTCGCACGTCCCGGTGATCTGACGCAGGAACGGACGGACAAAGTGAGCCGACGCGCCCGCCGGCGCCAGCAGCACGAGGCACAACGCGACGCCAACGATCATCACCGCCAGCCGCGGACTGCCCGAGGGCGCACCACTCCCCCTGCCGCGGAACAGGCCACAAAGCGCCGCAGAGCAACCGGTCCGCGGGGACGGGGACGGGACCTCTGTGCTTCGCTCGCTGTGACTCACGCTGGCGCCTTTCTCGATCGTGTCGGTGCGATGCTGACGCACGTCGCTATTTTTCTTCCTTGGGTGCCGTTACAGCCCAGCTGCCGGCCTCAAAGATCGGTTCGGATTCGTGTACGCTGAGTACGAACACGATGGCGCCTGTCTTCAGGGCGCCTAGTCTTTCGACAAAGCCAGGAACGATCACGCCGTGACCCGCATTTTCTTCCGCTTGGCTCGCGTACACGCAGAGATTGCCCGGCGCGGCGGTCGGCTCTTCCAAAGAGCCTTCGCACTTGCCGGCGATCGTTTCTGCGTATTTGAGGTAGTGAACTTCTTCTTCTCCAAGCGCCTTTTCCAGCGGAATCGTGAACGAGATCGCGCCTGCCGCATGATTGCCGGTCCTGTAGTGTTTGTAGCCGCTCGGGCATGGGTGGCCGCCGGCGGCTTCCGAGATCACCGGTTGTTCTACAGCTTCCGGAACACACAGATGAGCTTGGGCTTCCGAGCCGCTGGCGGACCACATGCCCGTCTCGGTCTTTTCAGGAGGCAGCGTGCCACCCACGGTCCAGGGCGAGCCGGGAGCGCCTGGCTTGCCATTGGTGCCGTTGGTGCCATTGGTACCCGCAGGCCCCTGGGGACCCTGCGGCCCGGTTTCCCCTTTCGCGCCCACAGCCCCCGCGGTACCCGCGGGACCAACGGCGCCCGTGGCCCCATTCGCCCCCGCAGCCCCAGCCTTCCCCTTCAAAGCGCTCAAGACACTAGGCTTGATCTGCTTCGTAGAGGTGATCAGATAGTGACTGGCAGCCAACGCCCCGCCGGTCATCGCGAAGAACAGCGCGAACGTCGCGACGACGTTCGCGTAAGAAAGGCGCCTACGCAAAGCTGAGAACATGGGTTATCCCTCCCTTGGGAAGTCGACGGGAACGCACCAAAGGAGGCGCGCACGGAGATGAAAACGGCCGCGCCAAACCAACGGCGGCCGCGAAGAGAGAACGGAACGGGAGACCGCACCCCGCGCGCGCGGGTGACCCAACCCACGCGGGGAACGCCACAAAAAGGCGCAAACGCGCCCGGTGAGGCGGCCTACCGGTTAACCGGCGGACTGAAGAGAGAGAGAGAGAGAGAGAGATGCGACAGCGCCATGCTGGCGCATCTAGCATCAGTCTCCAGGTGGGGTGCAACGACCCCTGTCACGTAGATCCCTCTCAAAGACACGCGAAAACCAACTCCCTCACCGAAATGACCCGGCCCCTCTCCCAAGCAGACCCTTGTCAGTACATCTGAAGGCCGGCTACAAGACGCCCGGCCCAGACCCGATCCTATGTTTGAAAACCGTGCCCTGTGCCCTTACCTGGGGCACATGACGAGGCCACTATAGACACTTCAGACGGTGTTGTCAAGTGCCTACGTCGCCGGGCAAGGGGGACCCTACGTCGCCGGGCATGGAGGCCCGGCGCCCGGGCGCGTCTGATGTCAGCACGCCACGCGGATGATCCCCAGCCCAAACCGACTGTGCCCGCACACGCGTGGGACTGGCAGCCTGGCAGCCGCGGGCGGCGGCCAATCGGGCTATCCTCGCAACACCATGGCCTACTTCGTCACCGGCGCGACCGGCTTCATCGGGCGCAACTTGATGGAGCGGCTGCTGGGGAACCGCAACGGCAAGCTCTACGTGCTCGTGCGCGAGGGCTCGACGGCACGCCTCGACGACTTGATCGACCGCTGGTCGCATGCCACCGGCGAGCCGGCGGCGAAACGGATCGTCCCTGTGGTGGGCGATCTGCGCCGGCCGCTGCTGGGGCTCGACGGGGAGCAGATCACCGAGCTGCGGGGCAAGATCGAGCACTTCGTGCACCTGGCGGCGATTTACGACATGACCGCGCCGGCGGAGCAGAACAAGGCGGCGAACGTCGGCGGCACCACGCACGCCGTGGAGCTGGCGCGCTCGCTGGAGGTGGGGTGCCTGCACCACGTCTCCTCGATCGCCGTCGCGGGCGCGTATAAGGGCACGTTCAGCGAGGAGATGTTCGACGAGGGCCAGAAGCTGCCCTCGCCCTACCACCGCACGAAGTTCGAGGCCGAGCGGCTCGTGCGCGAGCAGCCGTTCGTGCCGTGGCGGGTGTACCGGCCGGCGATCGTCGTCGGGGACTCGCGCACGGGAGAGATGGACAAGGTCGATGGGCCGTACTACTTCTTCAAGGCGATCCAGCGCGCGCGGGGGCTGCTGCCGGAATGGCTGCCGCTCGTCGGGATCGACCTCGGGCGCACGAACGTGGTGCCGGTCGATTGGGTGGCGGGCGCGATGGAGCAGCTGATGCACGTGCCCGACCTCGACGGCCGCGCCTTCCACCTGACCGACCCGCGCGGGCAGCGCGTCGACGAGCTCGTCAACGAGCTGGCCACGGCCGCGCACGCCCCCCGCTTCGCGGTCAGCCTCGACAAGCGCATCACGCGCGTGGTCCCGACGTGGCCGCTGACACTGACGCTGGCGCTGCCCCCGTGGCGCCAGCTGCGCGGCTTGGCGCTGCGCGAGCTGGGGATCCCCGCGGAGGTGATCGAGCACATGGAGCTCGTGCCGCGCTTCGACAGCCGCGCCACGCAGCTGGGGCTCGCCGGCTCGGGCTTCGAGCAGCCGCCGGAGCTGCGCATGTACGCGCAGCGGCTGTGGGACTACTGGGAGCGCGAGATGGACCCCAACCTCAGCCGAGACCGCACGCTGCAGGAGGCCGTCGAGGGCCGGCGCGTGCTGATCACCGGCGCCTCCTCCGGGATCGGCCGGGCGACCGCGCTGCAGGTCGCCGCGGCCGGCGGCATCCCGCTGCTGGTCGCGCGCAACGTCGAGAAGCTCGAGGAGGTGCGCGCGGAGATCGTCGCCGCGGGCGGCAGCGCGTTCGTGTACGCCGCCGACATGGCGGAGATGGAGTCGGTCGACGACCTCGTCGCGCGCGTGCTCGCCGACCACCGCCACGTGGACATGGTCGTCAACAACGCCGGCCGCTCGATCCGCCGCTCGATCGCGCTCTCCTACGACCGCTTCCACGACTTCGAACGGACGATGCAGCTCAACTACTTCGGCGCGATCCGCCTGATCATCGGCCTGCTGCCCGACATGCGCGAGCGCGGCTCAGGCCACATCGTGAACATCTCCTCGATCGGCGTGCAAACCAACCCGCCCCGCTTCTCCGCCTACGTGGCCTCGAAGGCCGCCCTCGACGCCTTCACCCGCGTGGTCGCCTCGGAGACGATCGGCGACGGCGTCACCTTCACCACGATCCACATGCCGCTCGTGCGCACGCCGATGATCGCCCCGACGAAGATGTACGACGCCTTCCCCGCGATCACCCCCGAGCAGGCCGCGGACATGATCTGCGAGGCGCTGCGAACCCACCCCAAGCACATGGGCACCCGCCTCGGCACGGCGGGCGAGATCCTCTACGCCCTATCCCCCAAGGCGGTCGACCGCATCCTCCACCTCGCCTACCGCGTGTTCCCCGACTCGGCCGCCTCGCGCGGCCAGCAGGACCTCGAGGAGCGAGCCAACTTCGAGCAGATCGCGATGGCGACGCTCACGCGCGGGGTGCACTGGTAGGCAGGGTTGGGATCGTCCGCGCGGCGCGCTGACATCCAACGCGCCCGGGCGCTGGCCCTCCATGGCCAGCGACGACGGTCAACTCTCTACGGGCAGTGGCGCGCGGGATCTCTCGACGCGGGTGGGAGTGCCAATCCCCTGCTCAGCTCTCAACCAGGCGTGGCCTGCCGGCGGATCGCGCGCTCGATGTCCGCGCCCTTGGGGGTCAGCCGCCACACGTTCGGCTCGCCACGCGCGACACCGCCCACTCCGCCATTCTCGATCAAACCGAGGTGCTCCAGGCGCGCGAGCAGCTTCGAGATCTGCCCCTGATCGGAGACATCCGCCGCTTCCGAGACCCGCCGGTTGCTCGCACCTGGATCCGCGGCGATCGCCAGCAACACCCGCACCGTGCGATAGGTCAGACGCATATCGAGCTCGCGCAGAGGGTCGCCGTTCAGTGGGGGCGCCGCGCGCTTTCGACGCGGCACCACGCGCGCGGCCTCCCTAGCCGCGGCCGCCTGCCCCAGATACGGCAGCACGATCATCGCCATCAACGGCCCCAACAGGCTCGCCATCGGCGCCGGCCCACCGTCGTGCCGCGCGTCGCCGACCGACAGCCTCGCATGCAACACCGACAGCACCGCCCCCACCACTCCCTCAGCCGTCAACCGCGTCGGCTTCGCGGAGCCCTTCGCCTCCCGGCGCCCCTCGTGCACCGCATCGATCAACGCCCGCACCACCACCGCGCGACGCTCCAACGCGACCGGGCCACCCCCAAGCGCATCGACCACGCACAACGCACCCATCCCCGGCTCATCATCCAGATACGCCAGCAACGCCTCCAACCCCGCGCGGATCCGCTCCCGCCACGTCCCCGAGGTCTTGAACGCGGGCACCACGCGTTGCGCGCCCAGCTCAATCGCCTGGTCGAACGCCGCCAGAAAGCAATCCTCGCGATCCGCGAACAGCTCATAGAACGTCCTGCGCGAGACCCCCGAGTACCCGACAATCCGCCCCACCGTAACACCGCCGACGCCGCGCTCCCCAGCCACCTGCACCAGCGCCGCGATCATCCGCGCGCGCTGAATCTCCGCGACGCCGCCAGAGTTAGCCCCTCTTCTTGGTGGCGCGCCGACGCTTGCCATGTCCGTGCCCGCCTTTCTTCTTCCTATGCTTGGCCTTCTTCACCTTCGGACAGCCCGCAACCGCGATCTTCGTGCTCTGATCCAGCACCAACCCGTTCTGCCCCACCATTTCCGTCGGCATCACCAGACTCCCCTTGCACAGGTTCCCGTTCGCCGTCAACGCCGGGTATTCACGCTCCGGGAACGTCAATTCGAACAAGGAGAACGGGACGTCCGGGACAGTGCTGAACGTCGCACTCGTGATCCCCTGTTTGCTGATGAACGTTTCCCCATGCACATCCACCTGGATCCCGTTTTCCCCCGACAGCACCATGATCAGTTCCGGGTACTTCGCG
>CAYNGQ010000354.1:0-3000 GCA_964396735.1 uncultured Solirubrobacteraceae bacterium
CCATCGTGCGCAGCTCGGCGCGACGCGCGCGCAGCTCACCGCGCAGGCGCTCGGTGGCGGCGATCGACTGCATGAGGCGCTCGCAGGCAAGGTCGAGGGCGCGTTCGGGGTCGGCCGTCCCGACCTCCGCGATCTCGCGCAGTGCATGGGTGATCGCGCTCGGGGCGGCGTTAGGCAGCCGTTCGGCCTGCTCGAGGAGCGGATGCGCGATCGGGGCTCGATCCATCTAGAGCTTCATCGGCTGTCGGCGGCCATTCCATGACAGCGATTTGGGGTGAAGTCGCCCGGTTTGCCGGTGCGAGCGGTATGTGGCGGACGGTCTGCCATAATCCCGGCTCGCGATGCCCAAGATGAAGACCCACTCCGGCGCCAAGAAGCGCTTCAAGCTCACCGCCACCGGCAAGGTGCGCGGGCGGCACGCCTTCACCAGCCACATCCTGGAGAAGAAGTCCGCCAAGCGCAAGCGCACCCTCGGGGCCCCCGCCTTACTCTCTGACGACGACTCGCCGCGGATCAAGCGGATGCTGGGCGCACCGACGAAGAGCGCTCGCAGTGGTGCAAAGGCTTCGGGCGGTGCGGCGGCGGCGCCCCGTGGATCGAAGGCCACGGCGAAGAAGGGAGCCAGCTCGTGAGGGTCAAGCGCTCAGTGCACGCGCGCAAGAAGCGCCGCGCCACGCTCGAGCTGACGAAGGGCTTCAGGGGCGAGGCGCACTCCAACTACCGCCGTGCGAAGGAGGCGCTGATCAAGGCGGATACCTACGCCTACCGTGATCGGCGCAACCGCAAGCGCGACTTCAGGCGGCTGTGGATCACCCGCATCAACGCCGCCGCCCGCCAGAACGGGATGAGCTACTCCCAGTTCATGCACGGCCTCTCGCTGGCAGGGGTCGAGCTCGACCGCAAGGTGCTGGCGGACGTCGCCGTGCGCGACGCCGATGCGTTCCGACGTTTTGCCGAGGTTGCCCGCGAGGCGTCGGCCGCCTGATCTCGAAGGTCGCCGACATACCCAGCCTCCCGGGCGCTGCTCCTCATGGACGGCGCCTTTTTTGTTATCCAAACACATACCCACCACTTCACAAAATGAAGGGTTGGGGTCCCAAAAGTTCAATACACAACACCCCACCAACTTCATCCACCACTCCATCCGGCGATCAACATCCTTGCCGTCCCGCACCGATGACCACCCTCTCCATCCCATGTCAGACCAGCCCCGCCCTCCTCGACCGATGACCACCATCACCTCCCCCCACAACCCCCACCTGCAAGAGCTAAGGCGCCTGCAACGCCGGCGCGAGCGCACGCGCAGCGGCCACTTCCTCGCCGAGGGCGAGGATCTGCTCGCGGCAGCGGCCGACGCGGGGTGGAAGCCGGTGGAGGGGTATCGTGTCGTCGGCAGCGAGCTCGGGGGGCAGGACTTCGTCGATGTGGAGCCGGGGGCGCTGGCGGCGGTCAGCACGCTCGGGTCGGGAACACGCGCGATCGGCGTGTACGAGCAGCGCTGGAGTCCATGCCCGCAGGGCTCACTGTGCGTCTACCTGCATGGGCTTTCCGACCCCGGCAACGTCGGCGCGGTGCTGCGGGCGGCCCACGCGTTTGGTGCCTCGTGTGTGGTGCTCGGACCCAACTGCGCCGATCCGTGGTCGCCCAAGGCGGTGCGGGCCAGCATGGGCGCGATCTTCCACGTGGACGTGGCACGCGTGGAGTCGATCGCACAGCTGCCGGGCGAGCGGATTGCGCTGGTGCCCAACGACCAGCCGCCAGCTCAGCCGCTGAGCGGGCCGGCCCAGGGACAGGTGACCCTGTTGGTCGGCGCGGAGCGCGAGGGATTGCCAAAGGAGCTGATCACCGCATGCCAGCGGGTCGCGTACATCCCGATCGCGGGTGACTCGCTGAACGCGGCGATGGCGGCGGCGATCGCGCTGTATGAGATGACCAAAGGGTTGCGTGCGACGGCCAGCGAGTTGCAGCGGTCTGACGAACCGGTCCCATCCTTTCCGAATAAGGTCTCGCCATCGTGATCGAACGGATCGAACAGCTGCGTGCGCAAGCCGAAAGCGAGATCGCCGCAGCCGCCACCGCCGAGGCGCTGGAGGAGCTGCGCGTGCGCCACCTCGGACGCAAGGCCGAGCTGCCGCAGATGCTGCGCGGCGTGCGCGAGCTGCCCTCGGAGGAACGGGGCGCGGTGGGCAAGGCGGCCAACGAGGCGCGCGTGGCGCTCGAGCAGCTGATCGAGGCGCGTGCCGGCGAGCTCTCCGGCGCGGAGCTGCGCGAGCAGCTGCGGCGCGACCGCGTCGACGTCACGCTGCCCGGCGCCCCGCCGCAGCCGATCGGGCGCCTGCATGTCCTCACCGCGACGATGCGCGAGCTCGAAGATGTGTTCCTCGGGCTGGGCTTCACCATCATGGAAGGCCCCGAGGTGGAGACCGTCCACTACAACTTCGACGCGCTCAACCACTCACCGACGCACCCCGCGCGGGCGCGCACCGACACCTTCTATATCGACACCCCGCCCGGGGCTGAGGAGCTGGTGCTGCGCACGCACACCTCGCCGATGCAGGTGCGCGCGATGGAGGCGCATCCACCACCGCTGTACGTGGTGATTCCCGGACGCGTCTACCGGCCGGACTCCGACGCCACGCACACCCCGCAGTTCCACCAGATCGAGGGGCTGGCGGTGGACGAGGACATCACCCTCGCCGACCTCAAGGGCACGCTGCTGGTGTTCGCGCGCGAGCTGTTCGGCGACACCCGCGAGGTGCGCCTGCGCCCGCACTTCTTCCCCTTCACCGAGCCCTCCGTGGAGGTGGACGTCTCCTGCTTTCACTGCTCCGGCAAGGGCTTTCTGCGCGACGGCGGGCGCTGCTACCTGTGCAAGGGCGAGGGGTGGCTGGAGGTGCTCGGCGCCGGCGAGGTTGACCCCAACGTCTACTCCCACGTGCCCACCACGGCCGCCAATGCGCCCGGGTATGACCCCGAGAAGGTGCAGGGCTTCGCGTGGGG
>CAYNGQ010000355.1:0-6899 GCA_964396735.1 uncultured Solirubrobacteraceae bacterium
CGTCATCAGCCACGGCAACGAAACGTACATACAGGCTGCCAGCCTCGGCCTACCTTCACGCAAGCCGTGGATACGACTCCGCGGGCGGGAATTCGCCAAGATGCGCCGCCTCGGCTTCCTCGGCACACTGGCGGCCGACACCAATCCCGCAGCCGGCGTCGGGATTGCAAGCGATACCTCACCCGAAGGCGCGAACGGCACAACCGCGCACGCCTCCCGCTCTGCCGTGGAATCACTGCTGCCAGTCCGTGCCGCGAGTAGCTCATGCAACATCACAGGCGGAGCGACGCTCAGCGGCCCACTGGACCTCAACAACGACAAGGCGATCATCGAGCGGTTCAAGTCGGGCCGGGACGCCCTGAGCACAATCCGCTCGGCGAGCAAGGACATTCGCTCGATCACCAAGCTGAGCCACGACGGGACGCTGGCGAGCGTGACGTTCAAGCTTCAGACCGACGGTCTCACGATTACCGACGACCTCTGTCCAGAGGCGGCCTACGACCCGAGCAAGGACCCCGTCTCCCAATCGATCCCCAACAACGGCTCCTTCTTCGCGTTCGACCCATGCCTCGTCGGTGACTGGATCTTGCATCAGGAATACCCCCGTGTGTTCCCCGATATCCCCGAGACGGGCAGCGTGGCGCTGGCCATCACGCCGACCGGCGCGACGACAGTCATGTACCTTCTTGCAGAATCGGCCCAAGCCGCATATCAGTTGCCTGCACCACAAGTCTACGACGGGGCGCCGTACTACACCAGCACTACGACTTGGTCGCCCACTGGCAACGGGCTAATCACACTGACGGGAACAGCGGCCGGGGAGGTGCTGGCCCCTCTGGTGCCCGGCCAACAGGACCACCGTATCATCTGGGCCGCGGGCGCTTCAGGCGTGACCAGATATTACCCCGGAATCCGGCAGACGGTAACAGGGGAGAAAGGCGAATCCGTGATCGAGGGTGAGGAGGTGATCCTGGAGGAGACGCCATTCGACGAAGTGATCGAAACTCTGCCAACCGAGTTTCCGGAAAGCTGGAGCGTCAACAGCAGCAGCTACGAGTGCGATGAAAAACAAGGCGTGGGTACGCTCAAGGTGACGCTGCCGATCGGCTGGGCCGGCGAGCTGGAATTCTGGCGTTCCGGGCGCAACAGCAACGGCTGACCGGTCGCTGGCGACCAGGCAATCGCCTCGCCGATAGTGGTCTATCCGTACGCTTCAGAAGAGGCGGAAGACAGATGGTCCTGCCATGTGAGCCGGGTCGCCGACGAGCGGCCTGAGCAACTCGCCCCCTTGGCGCCTTCGTGGCGAAAGCGGGTGCCTCGATAGTCGAGCTCAGCGTGCCTCCTTTGGACGATCCTCGACAGCGCCGACCGCAGCTCCGCACACGCCTACTCGCGCGGGACGAAGCGGAAGCGCTCGCTTGGCCGCCAGCTATCAGTCTCGAAGGGGATCGGCCCTGCGATGCCGTTGAATACGACGAACCAATGTAGGTTTGGGCTGAACGAGCGACTACTTGCTGACCAGCGCACGAAACGTGCGGTGAAGGGAGGGCCGGGTACCCGTGCAGCTCCTGCTCCGGCCTCGCCGCCAGCCCGTGTGACATGAGCGCATGGTTGACGCCGCGCGCGAACGGCAGGCGCGAGTCAACGAGAACGCCGTCGAGGTCGAACAGCACAGCGTCGTGGTCGGTCATCGCGGCAGATCATGACCGCCCGCCGGCGGGATGCGTGCCCGGCCTCGCGGGGACGGCGAGCATCGATTCGATCATCTCTCTACGAGTATCTTGGGATCGTCCGCGCGCCGCATCGCTAGAACAGCCGCCCGGTCGCGGGGCCCTCCATGGCCCGCGACCAGCCGAAGCATGCTTCCCAGCGAACTGCAGAAGTCACGGTGTTGGGCACCCAACCGACGGGGTCCCCACGTCGGGCTCGTGGAGTCACGCGCCGACGACAATTGTCCGACCGATCCGAGTGGGAAACTGGACGTATGCCCCTCGACTCCGCCGCCCCACTCGCCGCTGCCGGCCCGCTCGCTGGTGTGATCTGCGTGCTCGGCCTGGTGGCCGTGGCGGGGTGGGTTGCGTGGCGCTTCGGGCCGACCCTGGCGCGTGTCACGGGCTGGTGCTCGTGGTGGGTGGCGTGGGCGTGCGGCAGCCAGGGAGGCTACGGCTACTGCATCGCGTTCCTGGTGCTCGGCGCGGCGGCGTGGGGAGGGGGCACGCTTTGGTACGCCAGGCGCCGTGGCCGCTGGCCTTCGGCGCTCTCGGCGCGGCTGTTCACCCGTCTGCTCGGCGACCGCAGCCCGCTCACCCGGCTCGCGATCCCCGCCGTCGTGATCCTCCCGCGCCGCCACCACTGACCCGCGCCGCACCCGAGCGCTCGACCTACGCGCTCCGCCACACGACGTTCGCCCACTACCTCTAACAGCGCTCTACCTCGCTTCGCTCGGCTCTCGCCCGCACCTCCCACCGCGCACTCACCAGCGCCGCTACATCACTCTCCAGCCGCGCTCTCAGCACCACCGCAAGGCCACCCCGCCGCTCGGCTCCGCTGCGCTCCGCCTTACGGCACACAGTTGCACCTAAAGGTCCTTTCTTTTGCTATTTTGGCTGGAGATGCTCTCGATTGGCAAGATCGCGCTGGGTCAACACCGCTACTACGAGCAACAGGTAGCCCAGGGCCAGGACGACTACTACACTGGCCGCGGCGAGGCCCCCGGCGAATGGGTCGGCGCAGGCGCGCACGCCCTCGGCCTCCACGGCCGGGTGGGCAAAGGGCAGTTCGGTGCGCTGATCGCGGGCCACGACCCACGCGACCCAGCGGCACGGCTGCGCTCCAGCGCGCGTGACCCAAAGTTCGCGGCGTATGACCTCACGTTCTCCGCCCCAAAGACGCTCAGCATCATGTTCGCCATCGCGCCGGAGCAGGTCTCGGGTGAGCTGGTGGGGTGCCACGAGGAGGCGGTGAGGGCGGCGCTCGGGTATCTACAGGACACGGCGGTGATGGTCCGTCGCGGGCATGCCGGCGAGCACGTGCAGCCCGCTGAGGGTTTGGTCGCGGTGGCTTACCGGCACAGGATGAGCCGCGCGCTTGACCCGCAGCTGCACACGCACCTCGTCGCGGCGAACCTCGCGCGCGGCCCGGACGGCCGGTTCACCGCGCTGCATGGCGCGGAGCTCTACCGGGCGGCGAAGACCGCGGGGTATCTCTACCAGGCGCATCTGCGGGCGCTCGTCACGGAGCGTCTGGGGTTGGAGTGGGGGGAAGTCCGCAACGGTGCGGCAGAGCTCGCGGACTTCGAGCGTCCGGTCGTTGAGCATTTCTCGCAGCGCCGCCACGAGATGCAGCGCGAGGCGGAGCGGGGCGGCATCGGCCTGGGCTCAAAGAGCGCGGCTGAGCACGCGGCGCTCGCTACGAGGGAGCGCAAGCAGTACGGCGTGGACACAGGCACGTGGCGGGAGGAGGTCAGGGCCCGCGCCAGCGAGCAGGGACTTGACGCCGATCGGATCGTGGACATTCTGCAGGCGGGCCAGGAGCGGCTGGCGCGCGACCTCGCCACACGTGGCGGTGTGGACGAGCTGGCGCTCGGCGTCCGGCTGACAGGCGCTGGGGGTTTGACGGAGCGCAGCAACACCTTCGACGAGCGCGCGGTGCTGCAGGAGTTCGCCGCTGCCGCGGGTGCGGGCGCGCTGGTCGAGGAGGTACGCGGCCAGGCCACGCGGTTCGCGGAGCGCCCGGACGTGATCGGGACCCGTCGTGGTGAGATGACGACCGCGGAGCTTGTGGCGGTCGAGCGGCGGCTGATCGCGGCCGCGGTCGGCCGCGCGGGCGAGGGAGCGGGTGTCGTCGATCCGGTGCTGGCTGAGCGTGCGATGAATGCGGCGGATCGTCCCCTCACCATTGAGCAGGCGGCGGCGGTGCGCGCCGTGACTGGGTCGGGGCACGGGGTGAGCGTGATCCAGGCACTCGCGGGAACCGGGAAGACATACACCGCCGGCGTGTTGCGCCAGGTGTACGAGAGCGCCGGCTACACCGTGCTCGGCGTCGCGCCGACCGGCCGCGCTGTGCGGGAGCTGACCGAGGAGGCCGGCATCCCCACCCGCACACTCGATCGGCTCCTGCTCGACCTCGAGCAGCTCGGCGACGAGCTACCCGGGGGCAGCGTCTTGATCCTCGACGAGGCCGGCATGGCTGCGACGCGCCCAAGCGCACGGCTGCTGGAGGCAGCCCAGCGTGCGAGCGTGAAGACGATCGCGATCGGTGACCCGGGGCAGCTCGCCTCCGTGCAGGCCGGCGGCTGGCTCGGCGCGGTCGGCCGTGCCCTCGGTGCGCAGAAGTTGACGGAGGTGATGCGCCAGCGCGACCCCGCGGAGCGCAGGGCGCTCGGCGCGCTGCACGACGGCCAAGCACAACGCTACCTCGAGTGGGCCGAGCACAACCGGAGGATCGAGACGTTCAGCGACCCCACTGGCGCGTGCGAGCAGGCCCTCGCCGAGTGGGCGCACGCGGCCGCCGCGGCGGGGCCGGCGCAGACGGTGATGGTCGCCAGAGACAACGACACACGCGACCGTCTGAACCAGGGTGCGCGCGAGCTGCGCCGCGCCGGGGGCGCGCTCGGCGAGGAGCACTCCTATGGCCCTGTTGAGGTCGCGGTCGGGGACCGTGTGATCTGCCGGCGCAATGACGGGCAGCTCGATGTGGACAACGGGATGAGGGGCACCGTGCGCCACCTTGACCCCGACCGGGTCGTGATCGACACCGATGGCGGGCTCGTGCGCGAGCTGCCCGCCGCGTACGTCGCCGAGCACGTGGAGTACGCCTACGCCCTGACCGGCCACGGGATGCAGGGCGGCACCATCGAGAGCGCGATCGTCGTCGCCTCACCCAGGGATCTCACCGCTGGCTGGTCGTACACCGCGCTCTCCCGCGCAAGAGACGCCACACGCCTGCTCGTCTACGACGACGATCTCGAGCGAGAACGCAGCGAGTTCGCGCCCACAGACCAAACCCCGACAGCAACCCGGCACGAACTGCTCGAGCGGGTGGGCCGGCGGATGCTGGAGCGTGACGACGAAGACCTCGCGATTGAGCAGCTACCAGGCGCAGGCCGCGCCGACGACCCCAGGCTCGCCAGCGCCTGGACACATCCGACAGAGCCCCCACAGGAGCAAGCTGCCGCCCGTGCCGAGGCCACCCCACTGGCCACGCCGACCCCGGCGCGGCTGCAGGAGCTACGCGAGCGCATCGACCAGCTGCACGTGCAGCTCGCGGCGCTTCCGACACGCGAGCTGCAGCGCATCGAGGATCTCGACGCGCGTGCCCTGACCCTCACCAGCCAGCGCGAGCAGCTCGCCCAGCGTCTCACCGGACTGCCCGAGCCACGCCGGCGCCTCGGCCGTGAACAGGATGCCCACGCGATCGAGCGTGCCAACCTCACCACTGCCCTGCAAGCCAACGAGCGGGAGCGCGAAACAGTGCTCGCCCAGCGCGGCAGGTTGGAGCTCGAGCTTGGCGACCCCGTGGAGGCCCGCGCCGAACGCGAGGGCCTCGAACACGCAGTCACCCAGGCCACCGGGGAGCACACCGCGCTGCGCAACGAGTTCGCTGAGCGTGAACTACAAGCTCCCGGCCGGTGGGTGCAGACCACCTTCGGCGAGCGGCCCGACCGGCCCGCGCAGCGCGAGGCATGGGAGAACGGCGTGCGCCACGCCGCGCGCTACCGCGCGCAGTACGACATCACCGACCCCGTCGACGCGCTCGGTCCCCGGCCCGGGCAGCGCGGGGGCCAGCAGCGCGACTGGGAGCGCGCCCGCGAAGCGATCGACCGCGCCGAGCGGCGCCTCGGACGCGAGGTCTCGACGGAGCGCGGCATCGACCTCGGGATCGGGCTCTGAGTGCGTCACGCGGCGGCTGAACCGCGTCGCGGGCCGATTGAGGTCGTCCAAAGTATTTCTTGCTCCTACTGATCTGAACTTGGGTAGGATCTCGTGGGATGGCGTCCAACCGTATCGGCGAGATGTCCGCGAGCATGGCGGTTCTTTGCCTGCTCGTCGAGAGCCCCGACACCACGGCGTCCCTGGGTGTCCGCTTGGTCAAGCAGTTTCCTGATGCGCGGTGGTCGCGCAGTGCTGCGCACAACAACATGGAGAGTTTGGCGAAGCAGGGTTTCATCCGTCTCGTGAGGAAGGGTCCGGGTGGGACGTCTTCGTTGGATAGCTACGAGGCGACGCGTGAGGGTGTGGCTCAGGCCCGGAGGTGGATTCGTGAATCGGCTGTCATTCCGCCGGTGCTGCGGGATGGGCTGCAAGCGAAGCTTGAGTTCTCGAGGGAGGAGGAGGATCTGCTGGGGTTGCTGGAGACCGTTCGCGAGGAAGAGGATGCTTATGCGCGCCGGTACGCTGAGGCGCATCGTGGTGATGTGAGGGCGCGTCAGGCTAGGCGCCGGCTGCGCGCGAGGGGCAAGCGGGCGAGTCTTGTGGATCTGGTGGGTGACGTCAAGCTTGCTGATGAAGCGGCGGTGTGGGGTTTGATGGTGAAGCGGCTGGAGCGTTTGCGTGAGAACCTTGAGGACGCTCTGGATGAGCTTCAGGGGCCGGCTTCGGGGCCCGCTGATGGGTGAGCTGCTGGCGTTGAGCGGTGTCTGCAAGGGCGCTTCGGATGGGCGTCGCCCTGTTCAGGTGTTGACGGACGTGTCGTTGGAGGTCGCCAGTGGGGAGATAGTGGCGGTTGTCGGCTCGCATGGGATCGGCAAGACGACGTTGCTGGAGATTGCGGCTGGTCTTCAGCTGCCCGATGAGGGAGAGGTGTGGCTCGGCGATCTCGGGTTGACGGGTCTGTCGGGTCGGGAGCGGGAGCGATTGTTGGGTTATGTGCTGGCGTGGACAGATCGGAGGGAGCCGAGG
>CAYNGQ010000356.1:0-1826 GCA_964396735.1 uncultured Solirubrobacteraceae bacterium
GCTCTCTGACCCGCAGGCGCTGGAGGCCAACTTCTACCTGGGCCTCGCCCGCTTCAACGCCGCCAACTATGCCGGTGCTTACACCGCCTTCGAGTTCGTCTCCGGCCGACTCCCGCTGCCTGAGGTGGTCAACAACCAAGGTGTCGCACTCAGCCGCCAGGGCAAGGACGCCGTGGCGCTCTACCAGCGGGCCTCCGCCGCCGACCCCTCCGACGAGGACTACCACTACAACCTCGCCATCGCCCTCTGGCGCCGCGGCGACCTCCAGACCGCGCTCCAGGAGGCCGACGCCGCCCTGAAGCTCAAGCCCAACGACCCCGAGGCCGGCTCCCTCCGCGCCCACCTCTCCATAGCCCCCGCCGGCTCCAAACTCGACCCCAACGACGGCTTCGCCCCGGTCGAGCGCGTCCGCCGCAACTACTCCGAGGCCGCCTTCCGCCAGGCTGCCTTCCAGCTCGACCAACTCCGTGCCGCCCGTATGGCCACGCTCGCCCCCGCCGAACGCGCGACCGAGTACACCACGCTCGGCCGCGACTACCTCGCACAGGGTCTGCTCCCGCAGGCTGAGCAGCAGTTTCAGTCCGCGATCGCCGCAGATTCCAACAGCGCCGCGGCCCACGCTGGCCTGGCTGAGGTCCGTGAGCGCAGCGGCAATGCCAAGGATGCACGGGCCGAGGCACAGCGTTCGCTCAGCATTCAGCCCAACGTGTCGGCGTTACTTGTACTCGCTCGTCTGGACATCACGCAGAATCAGCTCCCCGCCGCGGCTGACGATGTCTCTCGCGCTTTGCACGTGGAACCCACGAACTCAGCCGCGCTCGCCATGCGCCAGAACCTGCAGCAGCGCGGACAGAGTGTACGTTGATGCTCCCGCTGCTTGCGACGCTTTCGCCGAATGCCGCGATTTTGATCCTGACAGTAGGGCTCATGCTGATTGCACTCGAGCTTAATCGGCCGGGTTCAATTCTTCCCGGCGCGATCGGATTGCTTCTGGCGTTGTTTGCTACGGCGAGTCTGGCCACACGTCATCCTCAAACGAAGGCGGTCCTTGGGATCGTGGTTTTCCTCGGCCTGCTGATGTTGGGCACGCGTGGCAAGAGAGAGAGCTTGGTCCTTGCGGCTGCCATCACAACGGGTCTGATCTTCTCGATCTGCGAGCTGCTGCCCGCGGTCCCGGGCCAGAGCGTGAGCGTCTGGGCCGCGGTCCTAAGCGGGCTCATCCTGGGCGCGGGAACCATTGTGCTTACCGGAATCGCGCGGCGCGCCCGCCAGAACAAGGGTTTAGACTAAAACGGAGCGCACAAAGCGCCCGGAGCCTTCTCGTTTTGATGCACAGCCTTTCGCGAGCCTTGCTCGCCACCGCGACTCTCTTTCTGTCTGTTACCGGCATCGCCGCCGCACAAACCACCCCACTCAGCCGCCAGATGTCGCGCATCGACTTCGGCATCAGTGGTGTAGGTCAACTCACCGGTACCGTCAGTGGGCCGATCATTCCCACCGGCGCGCCAAACGCGGGCGTAGTCACCTCGCAGTTTGCCTCCAACACTGTTGGCGCAATGGGAAACATCCGGTACATTGCGAAGCCTTATGTCGGTTTGGAGTTCAACTATGTTTGGGGTCGCTACACGGAGAACTTCAGCCCCTCACCAAACGGCGCCTCCCTGTTTCAGATCCAGACCACGTCCAATGAGACCAGCTTTGGCTGGGTCGTAACGCCACCGTATCCGATCTTCGGCTTCCAGCCGTTTGCCTCTGCGGGCGCTGGCACCAATAACTTCAAGCCCACAGCCGGCGGCGGCAATGGAGCTCCGCATCAGTACCGCGCC
>CAYNGQ010000357.1:0-6242 GCA_964396735.1 uncultured Solirubrobacteraceae bacterium
TTGATCGACTACAAGACCGGCTACGCCAAGACCGCGGAGGAGCTGAGCGACGACATCCAGCTCTCGCTCTACGCGATCGCGGCGCGCGAGGCGTGGGGCCTCACGGATACACGCCAGGCCTACTACTACGTCCTCGACGACCGCAAGGTGCCAGTCCCCGCGGACACGGGCAGCGGGGAGTGGGTGAGGCAGGCGGTGCTGGAGGCCGGGGCGGGGATCCTCGCGCAGAGCTTCGAGCCCACCCCCTCGCCGGCGGCGTGCGCGCACTGCGACTACCGCATCGTGTGCCCGGCGGCGGAGCGGTAGTCGCACCGGATCGCGTGCCGTCCCGCGCCCAATATGGGTGGGTTGGGATGGGGCCGGCAAGGCCGGCCCGGGTGGGCCACGTCGCGCTCGGCGCCGAACACGGGGATCGGGCCACCGGGCGGCTTGCACGAACAGCGTGCGATTCCTCGCATCGCGGGGAGCCGGCGGGGTTCTGCCAGAATGGCGGTGTGCCCACGCGCGAGCAGATCGTCAAGGCCCTGGAGGTCGTGATCGACCCCGAGCTGCGCCGCTCGATCGTGGAGCTCGAGATGGTGCGCTCGGTGGAGATCGGCGCCAATGGCGTGGTCGACGTGACGGTGTCGCTCACGACGGCCGGCTGCCCGATCCGCGGCCACTTCCAGGCCGCGGTCGCACAGGCGGTGGGGGCGCTGGAGGGGGTGGCTCACGTGAACGTCTTCTTCGACGTGCTCTCCGACGCCGAGAAAGCCGCGCTGCGCGAGCGGCTGGGGCGCGCAAGCCTGCCCGAGGGAGCGCTTGCGCAGGTGCGCAACGTGGTGTGCGTGGGGTCCGGCAAGGGCGGCGTGGGCAAGTCGACGCTGACCGCCAACCTCGCCGCGGCGCTGAGCGCGGAGGGGCGGCATGCGGGGGTGCTGGACGCGGACGTGTGGGGGTACTCGATCCCGCGCATGTACGGCCTCGGCGCCACCCGGCCGCCGGTGTCGGCGCAGCGCAAGATCGTCCCGCTGGAGGCATACGGCGTGAAGGTGATGTCGATCGGCTTCTTCGTCGAGGAGGACGCCGCCGTGGTGTGGCGGGGGCCGATGCTGCACAAGGCGCTCTCGCAGTTCCTGCAGGACGTGGAATGGGGGGAGCTCGACCACCTGCTGATCGACCTGCCGCCGGGCACCGGCGACGTCTCGATGACGCTCGCCCAGCTGCTGCCGCAGGCACGCTTCGTGATCGTCACCACCCCCCAGCCGACCGCGCAGCGGGTGGCGCGCCGCTCGGCGGAGATGGCGCACAAGGTCTCCCTGGAGGTTGCGGGCGTGATCGAGAACATGTCGGGCTTCACCACCCCGACGGGCGAGCGCTACCAGATCTTCGGCGAGGGCGGCGGCCAGGAGCTTGCCGATGAGCTGGAGGTGCCGCTGCTGGGCAAGATCCCGCTGACGATGCCGCTGCGTGAGCACGCCGACAGCGGGCGCCCGCTGGTGCTCGAGGATCCGGACGACCCCGCCGCCCAGGCGATCCGCCAGGCGGCGCGCGGCCTGATCGCGATGGCCCCGCTGGAGCTGCCCGTGCTGAACGACGGCGGGTCGGCCAACGGCGACTCAGACATCAGCCCCCCGCCGCCGAGCGCCCAGCCGGTCGGCATGTCGCTGCCGATGGCCTGAGCGGGAGACACCCCAACCGTCCGTCGTGGGGCACGGAGGTCCCACGCCCCACACGCCCGTGCCCCTCAGCGACCCGCGCGGACGATCCCCACCCAACGCAGGGCGCAGGCGGCTACCTGCTGTTGGCGAAATACTCCGCGTTGATCTGCGTGTACTTCTGCCACTCCTCGGGCAGCTGGTCCTCCGCGAAACAGGCGTCCACGGGGCAGGCCTCCACGCAGGCGTCGCAGTCGATGCACTCGTCGGGGTCGATGTAGAGCATCTCGGCGGCGTCGTACCCGGGCTCATCGGGCGTGGGGTGGATGCAGTCCACCGGGCACACCTCGACGCAGGAGTTGTCCTTGGTGCCGATGCACGGCTCTGCGATCACGTAGGCCATTCGCTTCCTTCTCGAGTCGATGTTTGGCTGCTTGCAGGGGAGCAGGGAATATTAGCGGCGTCCCCGCGCTTGACCTTCCGGGCGGCGTCCGGCGCCACCGGCCGTATTCAGTGTGCGGGCCTACCGAGATCAGGCGCTGAGGACCTATCCCTCTAGGGTCGCACGCCTGGATACGGCCGATGGCCTTCGCGAGGCTTTGTCCTCAGGCTCGACGTGGGCCCACCACGCCTTCGCCCTTGCGTCCGCGCCTCGCTCGACCCTCGACCGCCCCAGACGCACGCCCCTATCGGGATAGGCCCTAAGCCTGCTTGGGGCCGTAGTAGTGCGGCCGGGGCAGCGGGCAGAAGTCCTGGGCGCCCGGCGCCGCCGGGTTGCCGATCCGTATCCACACGCCGGTACCTTCGTCGAGCGTGACGCAGGGGGGCGCTGCGCCGGGGACTATCGGCTGGTGCGCGAGCTCTGCGATCTGTCGGCCCACCGCCTGCCCCTGCGTGCCGGGCGTCGGCTCCTTGAGCCCGGCGATCTGCGCCAGCACCGCCACTCCGCCGTTGGAGAAGTACGGTTCGACCGCGCCCTGCTGCTGGTTCCAGGTGACATAGCGCACGCCATCGCGCCGCAGCGCCTGCAGCGTCCCCAGCAGGTCGCCGTCTCGATGCGGACCCGACACCAGGAACCCGCCCGGGTACAGCGTGAGGTAGCCGGGCTGCTGGAGCGCGGTCGGGGAGGCTCCCGGAAGCGTGATCCGGTACTGCGTTCCGACGCCGAAGGTGCTCCCCATCATGTTTGCCACCACCACCGCTGCCAGCACGCCCACTGCGAAGACTCGCCGGCGGCCGCTGAAGTGCGCGATCCAGCCCCCGGTGAACACCGCGGGGTAGAGCAGCAGCGGCATGCTGTAGCGGGTGTCGTGAAAGAAGGTCTCGGTCAGGATCGCCCACGCCAAGAACGCGCCCACCGTCAGCTCGAGCGCCAACGGGCTCACTGGCGCCTGCTCGCGAATCACCCGCGCGGTGGCCCGACCACCCGCGCGGGGCTTCCAGCCGCTCGCCCGGGTGGGGGGGTTCTTGGCCTTCGCCGGCGCTCCCTTGCCGCTGCGCCCCTGCCTGCCCCCCTCGCGCGAGCTCCGTGCCCCCGGACGCGCCGCCGCTGCCGCGCTCGCTCGCACTCGCCGGGGCACAAAGCCGGCGACCGTCCAGATGAAGCCGGCCGCGGCGAGCAGCAGCAGCGGCAGTCCGAGCTGGACGTTGTCGAGGTTCCACAGGTACCACTCGAGGTTCGTGCTCGAAAGGCGCGGGGGGGCGATGTCTTTGGGAGCGGGCCCCGCCGCTTCCCCGTAGGCGCTCGATGACTCGGTCGCCTGGGTTCCGATCCCCTGGATCAACGCGTGCTCGTGGATGTACCAGGGGAGCGCCAGCGCCAGCGCGATCGCGGCGAACAGCGCGACTCCCGGCCACGCGCGCCGGCCGCCTCGCCACAGCGTCACGAGGCCCACGCCCAGCACGAAGATCGGAAACGGCTCCTTCGTGAGCATGCCCAGCCCGACCGCCACCCCGGCCACCGCGCAGATCCGCAGCTTCGTGAAGCCCTCGCTGGCGATCACCAGCCACACCGACACCGCCACCATCGCGGTCTCGGGAGCATCGGTCATGAACACGTGGAACTGAGCCGCGACCAGCGGCGAGCTGAGCGCGGCCACCACCGCCAACAGGCCCGCGAGCGGGCTGAACGCCAGCCGCCCCACCTTGTAGCAACCGAGCGCCAGCAGGGTCACGAACACGAGGTTCTCGGCGATGATCGGCGGCGCGACCCCCACCCCGCCGATCGTGATCCCCAGCGAGCCGATCAGGTAGGCGAACGGCGGGTAGGGCGCGGTCAGCGTGAGCGCCGTGCCGAGGTTGCCGGCGGCGAGTTCTTTCTGGACGTTGAGCGCGAGGTTGAGATGCAGCCCGGCGTCGAAGATCGGGATGCTGCGATCCTCGGCCAGCCACCAGAAGGTGATGCCGATGAACAGCGTCGTAACCCCGATCGCGCCCCACGCGGGGGCCGGCCAGCCGAGCTCCGCGAGACGCGCGAGCGGCGTGGCGCGCGCACGGACGCGGGGGGCGGTGATTTCGCTCGCCATCGACCCAAGTTAGTTTGCGATGTCGGCTATTGCAACAATTTGGGCCTCTTTGTTTCTGACGTTTGGCCCGCCGCCTCCGCTGATCCCACTCTCAGGGGCTAGGTCCGCTAGGTTGGAGCGCAAATGCTGTTGTTGACCGGTGCCACCGGCCAGGTGGGTTCCGCGCTCCTGGGTCGCCTGCTCGCCGAGGGCACGCCGGTACGCTGCCTGGTGCGCGACCCTCGCCGGCTGGGCACCCGGCGCGTGCGCGTGCAGATCGCGCTCGGCGACCTCGCCGACCCGCCGTCGTTTCGCAACGCCATGCGAGGGGTCGACACGGTGGTGCATCTCGCCGCCGCGATCCGCGACCAGCCGCGTGGGTCGATCGAGGAGCTGGGCGGAATCGCCACATGGCGCATGGTCCAGGCCGCCGAGCGCGCGGGCGTCGAGCGCTTCCTGTTCTTCTCGGCGCTCTCCGCCTCCACCCACAGCCGCGCGCGCTTCCTGCGCGCCAAGGCGCTCGCCGAGCAGGCGGTGCGCGAGGCGGGGATGCGCTCGGTGGTGTTCGCGCCGTCGCTGGTGTACGCGCCGAGGGACCGCTGGCTGACGCTGCTGGAGCGGCTCGCGCTGCTGCCGGCGATTCCGCTCTCGGGCAGTGGTCGCGCGCTCTATCAGCCGATCTGGACCGAGGACGCCGCCGACTGCGTGATGGCGGCGTTGCGGGCGCCCGACACCGCCGGATCGTTCGAGCTAGCAGGGCCGCAAACCCTCAGCCACGCCGAGATCGTGAGGGAGGTGTTGCACGCGCTGCACCGCAACCGGCCGCTCGTGCACGTGCCCACTCCGGTGGTCGCCCGCGGGTTGCGCCTCCTGGAGGCCGCCGCGGGCACCCATGCGATCGCCACCTGGGACGAGGCGGAGCTGATGGAGGTGTCAATGGTCTCCACGCGGGGAACCGCCGACGCCGAGCGCTTCGGCGTTCACCCGCAGTCGATGGCCGCGGTCCTGAGCTCGGCTCTATGACACAGCGAGCTCAGGCCGGCGCTCGGCCCACGGCCGTGCCGCTTCCAGCTGCGCGGCCAACGCCAGCAGCGTGCTCTCCTGGGCCGGGCGGCCCACCAGCTGCACCGCCAGCGGCAGCCCGTCCTCGCCGTGGAACAGCGGCAGCGAGATCCCCGGCTGGCCGCTGGCGTTGAACACCGGGGTGAACGGCGTGAACAGGCCCGAGCGAGTGAATGTCGCCATCGGGTTGGGCGCCGCCGGATCGAGCGTGCCGAGCGGGAGCGGGCGCTCGGCGAGCGCGGGGGTGAGCAGCGCGTCGTAGGGCTGCAGGAACTCGACCAGCTGGCGGGTGAACGCCTGCAGTCTCACCGTCGCGGCGAGGCCCTGCACCGCGTTCAGTTTCTGCATCAGCGAGTAGATCGCCCAGCTCATCGGCTCCATGTCCTCAGCCGTCGGCTCGCGGCCGGCGACCGTCCCCGAGAACGCGATCGCGAGGCTGACGTGGTTGCAGAACACCGCCCCGAACAGCTCCCGCAGGCCGTCGGTCTGCCACGGAGGATCGACCTCCTCGACCTCGTGACCGAGCTCGCGCAGCAACTCGGCGGCATCGTCCACAGCCCGCGCCGCCAGCGGGTCCACCACCGCTTCGGGCACCGGCGGCAGGGTGGTGGCGGCGATCCGCAACGGGGAGGACTCCCGCGCGGCGGCGTGCGCGAACGGCTCGTGCGGTGGGGGCGCCCAGGTGGCGTCGCCCACCTCATAGCCGGCCAGCACGTCGAGGGTCGCCGCGGTATCGGCGACCGTGCGCGTCAGCATCCCGTCGATCCCGAGCAGCGAGTCGCCCAGCTCGGGCGCCGAGGAGATCCGTCCGCGCTGGGCCTTCAACCCCACCAGGCCGCAGCAGGCCGCGGGAATGCGGATCGAGCCGCCGCCGTCGCTGCCGTGCGCGATCGGCACCACCCCCGCGGCAACCGCCGCCGCCGAGCCGCCGGAGGACCCACCGGGAGTCCGCTCCAGGTCCCAGGGGTTGCGAGTCGGGCCAAACAGGTGCGCCTCGCTGGTCGGGAGGATGCCGTACTCGGGCAGCGTGGTGGTGCCA
>CAYNGQ010000358.1:0-1671 GCA_964396735.1 uncultured Solirubrobacteraceae bacterium
AAGGTCATGCCCCACGACTACAAGCGCGTGCTGCGCCAACGGTCCGATGAAGAGGCTCTGGCGGAGGGGGCGGCCGCCAACGGCGCCGCGCCCGCTCGGCGGCCGCTGGACGCGGTCGGCGAGACTGGTGTCTGATGGGCAAGCTCAAAGGCTTCCTCGAGATCGAGCGTCACGGCGTCCTCCAGCGGGATCCGTTGGAGCGAGCACGGGACTACCACGAGTTCCAACTGTTGCGTCCGGTGGGAGAGCTGCGCGAGCAGGGCGCCCGCTGCATGGACTGCGGGGTGCCCTTCTGCCACAACGGCTGCCCGCTCGGGAACCTGATTCCTGACTGGAACGATCTCGTCTACCACGACCGCTTCAGGGATGCGATTGTCCAGCTGCACGCCACGAACAACTTCCCCGAGTTCACCGGTCGCCTCTGCCCGGCGCCGTGCGAGGCGGCGTGCGTGCTGGAGATCCGCGAGGGCGACGCGGTGACGATCAAACAGATCGAGCACGCGATCGTCGAGCGCGCCTTCGCCGAGGGCTGGATCAAAGCCGAGCCGCCCTCACCGCGGCGTCTCAGCGGCCAAAGCGTCGCCGTCGTCGGCAGCGGCCCCGCCGGCATGGCGGCCGCCCAGCAGCTGCGCCGCGCGGGGCACGACGTGACGCTGTTCGAGCGCGACGAGGCCGCCGGTGGTCTGGTGCGCTTCGGCGTGCCCGACTTCAAGATCGAGAAGCGCATCGTGGAGCGCCGGGTGCGGCAGCTGGTGGAGGAGGGCGTGGAGCTGCGCTGCGGGGTGGACGTCGGGCGCGACCTCACCGTGCAGGAGCTACGCGCGAGCTTCGACGCGGTGGTGCTAGCCACCGGCTCGCGCGTTCCCCGCGACCTGCCCGTCCCGGGACGTGAGCTGGGAGGGGTCCACTTCGCGATGGACTACCTCTACCAGCGCAACCGCTTCATCGCGCGGGAGCACGGCCCGGCGCCGACGGTTGGGGCTCCGACACCGCCAGACCACTCTCTGCGCGCTCCCGAGCAGTCCTCCGCGTCGACGCCCGAGATAACGGCCGCCGGCAAGCACGTGGTGGTGATCGGCGGCGGCGACACCGGCGCGGACTGCGTCGGCAACGCGCTGCGCGAGGGCGCCGCGTCGATCGTGCAGCTGGAGCTGCTGCCCGAGCCCCCGGCGCGCCGGCCCGACGATCGCACCCCGTGGCCGGAGTGGCCGCTGAAGTACCGCCTCAGCTACGCGATGGAGGAGGCGCACGAGGAGGGCGTGGGGGAGCAGGACTACGCGGTGACGACCACCCGCTTCAGCGGCGACGCCGACGGCGGCGTGGCCGCTCTGCACGTCGCGCAGGCCCAACCTGCGCCGCCGTTCGCGCCGGTGGATGGCACCGAGCGTGAGCTGCCCGCCCAGCTGGTGTTGCTCGCGATGGGTTTCCTGCACCCCGAACAGGAGCTGCTCGATCAGCTCGGCGTCGAGAAGGACCCACGCGGAAACGTGAAGGCCGTCACCCCCTACACCACCTCGGTCGAGGGGGTCTTCGCCGCGGGCGACGCGCGCCGCGGGCAGTCGCTGATCGTGTGGGCGATCAACGAGGGCCGCCAGTGCGCTCGCATGGTGGACCGCTACCTCGCGGGTAAGCGCAACGGCAAGGCGGACGCGACCGGCGTGCTCCCAGAAG
>CAYNGQ010000359.1:0-3123 GCA_964396735.1 uncultured Solirubrobacteraceae bacterium
TGGCGTACGGCGGCGCCTGGTAGCCGAGGCGCCCGAGCAGCTCGCCGAAGCGGCTGCGATCCTCGGCGAGGTCGATCGCCTCGACGCTGGTGCCGAGCAGCGGCACGCCGGCGGCCGCGAGGCCGGCGGCGAGCTTCAGCGGGGTTTGGCCGCCGAACTGCACGATCACCCCCTCCGGTTGCTCGACCTCGACGACCCCGAGCACGTCCTCCAAGGTGAGCGGCTCGAAGTAGAGGCGGTCGGAGGTGTCGTAGTCGGTGGAGACGGTCTCGGGATTGCAGTTGATCATCACCGCGTCGCGCCCCGACTCGCGTACCGTCATCGCGGCGTGCACGCAGCAGTAGTCGAACTCGATCCCCTGGCCGATGCGGTTGGGGCCGGCGCCGAGGATCACCACCGAGGGGCGCTCGCCGCGGCGCACCTCGTGGGCGGGCGACTGCCGCAGCCCAGCCGCGGCTGGGGCATCGGCGCCCCCGGGCGTACCGGCCGCCACGGCCGCGCCGGTCGCCCGCGGGCGCTCCCACGCCGAGTAGTAGTAAGGGGTCTGCGCGGGGAACTCCGCCGCGCAGGTGTCCACCGCCTTGAACGTGCGCTCGCCCGCGAACGGCCCCTCGGGGTCCTGCGCAAGCGCGTGCAGCTCGCGCAGAAACCACATGTCGATCGCGGTGCGCTCGTGCACCTCCTCGATCGCCATGCCACGGCGGAACAGCTCGAGGATCGCCTCGAAGCGCTCGGGGGCAGGGACGAGCAGTCCCTCCAGCAGTTGCTCGTCTGTGAGCGCACCGAACCGCGGCGGCTTGTCGAGCTCGCGCGAGCGCAGCGCCTTTGCGAACGCCTGCCCGAACGTGCGCCCGATCGCCATCGCCTCGCCCACCGACTTCATGTGCGTGGAGAGCGTGGACTCGGCGCCGGGGAACTTCTCGAAGGCGAAGCGCGGCCACTTCACGACGACGTAGTCGATCGTCGGCTCGAAGCACGCCGGGGTGAGGCGGGTGATGTCGTTGGGGATCTCCTCCAGCAGGTATCCCACCGCCAGGCGCGCGGCGATCTTCGCGATCGGGAAGCCCGTCGCCTTCGAGGCCAGCGCCGAGGAGCGCGACACGCGCGGGTTCATCTCGATCACCAGCACCTCCTCCGTCTGCGGGTTCACCGCGAACTGCACGTTCGACCCCCCTGTCTCCACGCCCACCGCGCGGATCACCGCGAGCGCCTGGTCGCGCAGGCACTGGTAGAGGCTGTCGGGCAGCGTCTGCTGCGGGGCCACGGTGACCGAGTCGCCCGTGTGCACCCCCATCGGGTCGACGTTCTCGATCGAGCAGACGATCACCACGTTGTCCGCGCGGTCGCGCATCACCTCCAGCTCGAACTCCCCCCACCCCAGCACCGACTGGTCGAGCAGCACCTGCCCGATCGGCGAGGCCTCGAGACCCCGCGCGACGATTGTGCGGAACTCCTCCGGCGTGCGCGCGATCCCGCCGCCGCGCCCCCCGAGCGTGTAGGCGGGGCGCACGATGCACGGCAGGCCGATGTCGGGCAGCGCGTCCAGCGCCTGCGCGAGGCCGCGCTTGACATCGACGCGACGGAGTTCCTCGTCCCAGCCAGTGGCGATCGCGCTGGCGGGCATCCGCAGGCCCGCCTCGGCCATCGCCTCCCCGAACAGCCGGCGGTCCTCGGCGCAGGCGATCGCCTCGTAGTTGGCGCCGATCAGCTCCACCCCGTGGCGCTCCAGCGTGCCGTCGTCGTGCAGCGCCTTGGCGAGGTTCAGCGCGGTCTGCCCACCAAGGGTGGGAAGCAGCGCGTCGGGGCGCTCGCGCTCGATCACCTGCGCCGCCGGCCCCGGCAGCAGCGGCTCAATGTACGTCGCGTCCGCCAGCTCCGGGTCGGTCATGATCGTCGCCGGGTTGGAGTTCATCAGCACGACCTCGTACCCCTCCTCGCGCAGCACCTTGCACGCTTGCACGCCGGAGTAGTCGAACTCGGCGGCCTGCCCGATCACGATCGGCCCGGAGCCCAGGATCAGAATGCGGTGGATGTCGTCACGCCGCGGCATCAGCGCACGCTCCGGTCACGCATAAACCAACCCATCCCCTGACCCCCCTTGTGGGGGTCCCTGTTAAAAACCCTTTCTCTGTGCGCGCGCGTCACGCCGACGCCTCTGCGATCCGCTGGAGGAAGCGCTCGAACAGGTACACGCTGTCGTGCGGACCCGGCCCCGCCTCGGGGTGGTACTGCACCGCGCCACCCGGCACATCCAGCAGCTCCAGGCCCTCCACGGTGCGGTCGTAGAGGTTGACGTGCGAGAGCTGCGCCGCGCCGAAGTCGGTCTGCCAGCGCACGGGCTTGTTGCCCTCGATCGTGCCCTGCCCGCTCGGGCCGACCACCGCGAAGCCGTGGTTCTGCGAGGTGATCTCCACGCGCCCGGTGTGCAGGTCCTTCACCGGGTGGTTGGCGCCGCGGTGGCCGAATGGGAGCTTGAAGGTCTGCAGGCCCAGCGCCCTGCACAGCAACTGGTGGCCGAGGCAGATCCCCCACACCGGCTTGCGCCCGATCAGCTCGCGCACCGTGTCGGTTATGTACCCCAGGGCAGCCGGGTCGCCCGGGCCGTTGGCCAGCAGGATCGCGTCGGCGTCGCTGCTCAGCAGCTCGGCCGCCGGCGTCGCGCACGGGTACAGCGACACGCGCGCGCCGCGCTTGACGAGGTTGCGCACGATCGAGCCCTTGATCCCCGTGTCGATCACCGCGATTCTCGGGCCGTCGCCGTCGCCGTGATGGCTGACCTCGGGGGGGCTCACCACCGCGGCGAGGTCCTGCCCATCCATCGGCGGCTCCGCCTCGATCAGCCCACGGGCCCGCTCGGGCGCGATGTTCGCGGGGAAGATCCCGCCGCGCATCGAGCCCTGCTCGCGGATGTGGCGCACCAGCGCGCGCGTGTCCACGCCGGTGATCCCCTGCACGCCGCAGTCCGCCAGCCACTGCAGCCAGCCCCGCTCGGCGCTCGGCGCGTCCTCGTTGTCGCACGCTTCGCGCATGATCGCGCCCCGTGCCCACGCGCGCTCGGACTCCATCGCCTCGCCGCTCACGCCGTAGTTGCCGATGTGCGGGTAGGTCAGCGTGACGATCTGC
>CAYNGQ010000360.1:0-1621 GCA_964396735.1 uncultured Solirubrobacteraceae bacterium
GCGGTGCCGGCGGCGGGCAGTTACCCGTTCGAGGTGCGGTGATGGCGGATGAGACCCTGCTCTGCCCGTCGTGCGGCGACTCCCATCCGTCCACCGAGCGCTTCTGCTCACGCTGTGGGATGCCCCTGGTGTACCCCGCCGGCGCCGGAGGCGCCACCGCCAATGAGCCCCACCCGCTGGGCGAGCTGTGGGAGCGGGCGCGGAGGATCAAGCCGCAGTACTCCGAAGGCGATCTGACGCGGGTGGTGGGCGCCCGCAATCAGGTGGAGGCGGACTTCATCCAGAACCTGCTGCTGGAGGAGGGCATCCCCTCGATGCAGCGCCGCGCGCGCGGCTTCGACGTGCCCGACTTCCTGGCGGCCGGCCCGCGCGAGATCCTCGTCCCCGCCTCGGGTGTCCCGGCGGCGCGTGACGTGCTGTTGCAGAGCGAACTGCTGCCCACGGGGCAGGCGGGACTGCCCTGGGGCCCAACCGCGTGGCGGGTGCTGGCCTTCCTGCTGGCCGGTCTGGCGCTGCTGGCGATCCTCGCGTACCTGCACCCCTGAAGTCCCCTCTGGCGTTGTGGCCACATGCGCCCGGCCAAGCTGGTCGAGGTTGGGTGGCGGAACGCGAGCCCCGAGGCGGGGAGGGTTTGGCCAGATGGGTTTGGCCAGACGGCGAGAGCTACGCCAACACAGGCTGTGGGGCGCCGACCTCGCGGGTGATCGTCTCGATTTCCTCCGAGGCGCGCTCGAACTCGTCGTCGGAGAGCACCGGGGTTCCCTCGAAGGGCAGCTCGCGCTGGAGCTCCAGCCACGAGTGGCAGCCGAGGTACTCCTCGCGAACCTTCACCGTGACCGGTCTGGGGATGCGGTAGGTGCGCAGCAGCAGCACGTGCAGCGGGTGGCGTGGCTTCCACGCGAGGCGCTTGGCGGCGTAGTCGCTACGCCACACATAGAAGGGGGAGAGCGCGTCAACGCAGCGCGGGTCGGTGATCGTGAAGTGCCCGGCGACTTCGGCCCACGCGCGGATACGCACCCGATCGGGTTGATGCAGACCACTTCCGTCGGCGGCGAGCGCCTGCAGTGAAGGCTCGCCCTCGCTCCACACGCCCTCCTCGAGCGCGCGGCGCAGCTCGGGCTGGTGGGACTCGCGCACGAGATCGTTGCGCTGGTGGTCGAAGGTGGGGTAGAGGAAGAAGCGCTCGTGCTCCAGCTGGAAGTGCCTGTCGGCCTCCCGGATGCCGCCCTTACGCAGCGTGACGAGTTGCTCGCCTTCGGCGAGCGCGCGGACGGTGACCGCCCATTCCTTCAAAGCAATTGGCATGGCGAATGTGAGGGGAAGAGGGTTCTCTGGAGATGATTCCGGCTTCGTGCTGCTCGCAACGGCGCTCCGAGGGGCGGTAGCCGTCGTGCGACTTACCTTCTTAAGATACGAAATCCTAGCGGAAATCCCAAATCGCCTGCAAATCTGGCCTTTTTTGCGGGATTTTTCGGAGCGGAGTTGGTTGACGGGGTCGTCTGAGCCCCGGCGAGACGGGTGGGAGTCGGTTGAGGGGAGTCTGAGCTGGCCAGCGAGGTGGGTTGGGGATCGGTTGAGAGGGGAACGGCTTCATTCCGTGGGTCGGGGCGGTCCATCGCCG
>CAYNGQ010000361.1:0-3584 GCA_964396735.1 uncultured Solirubrobacteraceae bacterium
GCAGATCACATGGGGCGAGCTGACGGCGGACGTAGCGCGGGTAGCGGGCGGGCTGCGCGCGCTGGGAGTCGGTCGCGGCGACCGCGTGGTCGCCTACATGCCCAACATCCCCGAGACGCTGGTCGCGTTCCTGGCGAGCGCCAGCTTGGGCGCGATCTTCTCCAGCGCGGCGCCGGAGTTCGGGGCGCGCAGCGTGATCGATCGCTTCGTGCAGATCGAGCCGAAGGTGGTGTTCGCGGTGGACGGATACCGCCACGGCGGCAAGGACTTCGACCGCCGGGAGGTGGTGGGGGAGATCCTTGCGGAACTTCCCACCGTGCGCCACACGGTGCTGGTGCCCTACCTGTTCGAGGATGAGGGTAGGCGGGATCCTGATCAAACGGCCGTGCCGGCGGGCTGGCCCGCCGGCCTCACCTGGCAGGAGCTGTGCGAGCGCGGAGCGGGCAGCGAGCCGGAGTTCGAGCAGGTGCCATTCGACCACCCTCTGTGGGTGCTGTACTCCTCGGGCACGACCGGCCTGCCGAAGGCGATCGTGCACAGCCACGGCGGGATCTTGCTGGAGCAGCTGAAGAAGAGTCATCTGCACCTCGATCTCCACCCCGGCGACCGCATGTTCTGGTTTACGACGACGGGCTGGATGATGTGGAACTTCCTGATCGGCTGTCTTTTCACCGAGGCGGCGATCGTGCTGTACGACGGCAGCCCGGGGCACCCCGACCTGGGCGCGATGTGGGCGCTGGCGGAGCGCACGAAGATGACCTGCATGGGCGTGAGCGCCGGCCTGCTGAGCGCCTGTGAGAAGGTCGGCGTGCAGCCCGCGCGAGACTACGACCTGAGCGCGCTGCGCAGCATCGGCTCGACCGGCTCGCCGCTGGCGCCGGAGAGCTTCGCGTGGGTGTACCGGAAGGTGAAGCCGAACGTGTGGCTGTTCTCGACCAGCGGGGGCACCGACGTGTGCACGGCATTCGTCGGCGGCTGCCCGCTGCTGCCTGTGTACGAAGGGGAGCTGCAGTGCCGTGTGCTGGGCTGTGCCGTGGAAGCGTGGGACGAGCAGGGGCGCAGCGTGACCGACGAGGTGGGGGAGCTGGTGCTGACCGAGCCGCTGCCCTCGATGCCGTTGTGCTTCTGGGGCGATCCAGGTGGGGTGCGCTACCGGGAGAGCTACTTCTCGATGTACCCCGGCGTGTGGCGCCACGGCGATTGGATCAGGATCACCCCGCGCGGCGGCGCCGTGATCTACGGTCGCTCCGACGCGACGATCAACCGCCAAGGGGTGAGGATGGGCACGAGCGAGCTGTACCGCGCCGCCGGCGTGGTGGAGGAGGTGGTGGACTCCCTGGTGGTGGACATCCCGTCTGGATCCGGTGCCCGCCCACCCGGCGCTCAGGCATCGGAGCTCGAGATGTGGCTGTTCGTGGTGCTGCGCCCGGGGGTCGAGCTCGACGAGGAGCTGAAGGGGCGGATCAAGCGCAGGATCCGCGAGGACTGCTCGCCGCGGCACGTCCCCGACAGGGTGATGCAGATCGCGGAGGTGCCGCGCACGCTCTCGGGCAAGACGCTGGAGGTGCCGGTGAAGCGGATCCTGATGGGCGCCGCGCCGACCGAAGCGGCGAGCGTGGACTCGCTTGCCAATCCACAGGCGCTCGAGTACTTCGTGGAGCTGGCGCAGACGTTGCGCTGAATTTCTACACGCATGCGGGAGGAGTCCGAGCACGGCGCGTCGAACAACGGGCCGTGAAACGAACGACATCGACTTCAACCGTGCAGGAGCCGCTGGCCGAAACGGGGACTCGCGCCAAAGGCGCGTGTCACCCGGCTTCGGTGGGCGTCACGGGCGAGCACCAGAGCCTCTCGAAGTACATCCAGACGCGCTTCGATGAGTGCTCGCGCTCGCAGAAGGACGTGGCGCAGTACATCGTCGACCACCTCGACGAGGCGGCCTTCCAAACCGCCGAGGAGCTGGCGCGCCGCGCCAACACCTCGAGCTCGACGGTGGTGCGCTTCTCTCAGGCGCTGGGGTTCGAGGGCTTCCCCGAGCTGCAGGCGGCGGCGCGCGACGAGTACCGGCGCGTGCACGCAAGCGGCGGCGGCCCGAATCAGAGCCATCAATCCGCGAACGGCAGCTCGGCGCCGCTGTTCTCGCTCGACCAGAACGAGTTCGAGGCGGCGCTGGCGGCCGACCACCTGAACGTGGAGGAGACCGCGCGCAAGGTGTCGCGCGGCGACGTGGAGGAGCTGATCGACGCGATCGTGAGCGCCGAGAAGGTGCTGGTGGCGGGCACCGACCAGATGGCGTTCTTCGCCAGCTACCTGCGTCACCTGCTGATGCTTCTGGACCTGCGCGTGGAGGTGGTCGCAAGCCCCTCCCAGGAGGCGCTCAGCCGCCTCGGGCGCATCGACCAGGGCACGCTCGTGATCGGGCTCTCCGCCGGGCGTCCGCACCCGCTGGTGCTGCGCGCGATGAAGCTCGCGCGCCACCGCAAGGCACGCACCGCGGCGATCACCGACGCGACTCTCTCGGAGGTCGCCAAGCTCGGGCAGATCAAGCTCTACTACTCCTCCAACAGCCCTGCCTACGTGCGCTCGCACGCGGCGCTGCTCAGCCTGATCCAGGCGCTCGCGTACGGTGTGTACGCGCGCGACAGCGCCCAGTACGAAGACCGCATCAAGGCCTTCCGGCTGAAGTAGACCATCCCTTCTTTGGGACCACGCCGCATGCGGCGTGGTCAGCAGGGCCGCATGCGGCCCTGCTACGGGTAGGCACATGTGCCTACCCGCCTGTCGGCGCATGCGCCGACAGGAACAGAGTGAAAGACCCGGATAGACTGCAACTTATGCGCGACGAGGCGACATTCGCGGTCAAGGCCGGCCTGGCGGAGATGTTGAAGGGCGGCGTGATCATGGACGTGGTGACGCCCGATCAGGCGAAGGTGGCCGAGGACGCGGGCGCCGCGGCGGTGATGGCGTTGGAGCGAGTGCCCGCCGACATCCGCCGCGACGGGGGGGTGGCGCGGATGAGCGACCCGGAGATGATCGCTGGCATCCAGGAGGCGGTGAGCATCCCGGTGATGGCGAAGGCGCGCATCGGCCACTTCGTCGAGGCGCAGGTGCTGCAGGCGCTGGAGGTGGATTACGTCGACGAGTCGGAGGTGCTGACTCCCGCCGACGAGGCCAACCACATCGACAAGTGGGCGTTCAAGGTGCCGTTCGTGTGCGGGGCGACCAACCTCGGCGAGGCGCTGCGGCGGATCGGCGAGGGCGCGGCGATGATCCGCTCCAAGGGCGAGGCCGGCACCGGGGACATCGTCGAGGCGGTGCGCCACATGCGCATGATCGGTGGCGAGATCCGCCGTCTCGCCACCCTCCAGGAGAGCGAGCTGGCGAGCGCCGCCAAGCAGCACGGGACGCCACTTGACCTCGTGCGTCGGGTTGCGGCGGAGGGGCGCCTACCGGTGGTGCTGTTCTGCGCAGGTGGGATCGCCACACCGGCCGACGCGGCGCTGATGATGGCGCTCGGCGCCGAGGGCGTGTTCGTGGGGTCTGGCATCTTTAAGTCCGAGGATCCCCCAGCGCGGGCGCGGGCG
>CAYNGQ010000362.1:0-7016 GCA_964396735.1 uncultured Solirubrobacteraceae bacterium
ATCAAGCTCGCCATCACCGGCTGCCCCCGCCACAAGATGGGCAAAGCCCATGGGAAGAAGCACAAGCCCCACGGAGCTCGACACAAGAAGAAGTAAGCGCGCTCGCAAAGCTCTCGGGCGCCGCGACCCTCCCCGGGCGCCCGCGGGATCCGAATCGTGACCTCCTCTCTCCACGAATTCGGACAAACAACGGGGCGCCGGCTGCCAGGGCCGGCGCCCCCCTTTTTGCGCGCCCGCCACAATCAAGCCCCGGTCTGCTTACCTAAAAACTTGGATCTCGCTAAAACACCTAACCGTAATAGCGTGCGATCACCTGCAGCTGGCTGAAGATGTCGTGCCCGATGAACAAGATGACCATCGCCGCGCCCACCACCGGCGCCCACCGTCGGCCTGCTCCGCGCATCGCCAGCACCAGCACCGCCCCGAGCAGCGGCAGCATCGGCAGCAGGTAGCGCGACTCGCCCAGCGCCAGTTCGTGAACGACCACATCGGTGTGGTAGGAGGAGAATCCGATCAGCGCCAGCACCCCGAACACAATCGCCGCGTAGACGCCCAGCTCTGGCAGTCGCGCCCCGAGCGACCCCCTGCGAGCAACCAGCTCCCGACCACAGAGCACCGCAACCGCAACCGCAATCGCCAGCGCGACATTGTCGACCCAGCCCGGGAACGTGGTTTCCATCCAGCCATAGAGGCCGACGGAACGGTCGAACCACACTTCGCGGTACGGGGCTATCCCGAGGAAATAGCGCGGCATTCCCGGCAGGCGCGGCAGGTACATCTGCCATGTGTAACTGATCTCTTTGAACAGCAGCCTCGGCGAAAGCGCACCGGGGATCCCCGAGGCGATCCCGAATGTCGAATGGTGAGAGAGCATGTTGACAAGCGCATAGAGCAGCACCGGCGCCGCGCCGATGCCCCCGGCGGTCGCAAGCGACCCAAGCGCCTTCCGGCGGTTGACACGGGCTTCGCGCACTGTGAGCACCACGAGGCCTACGTACACTCCCAGCGCGACCCCGACGAAGTTGAGCTTGGTGAGAAACCCAGCCGCGATCAGGATCCCGAGCACCACCGAGAGGCGGCGGGTGAACCCACGGCGGAACGCGCGCGCCAGGCAGAGAAACACGGCCGCCGAAACCGCATACAGCATCGCTTCCGGGTTGACACTCCCCGAGATCGAACCCAGCAGCGGCTGCAGCGCGATACACAGCGCGCTCACGGACGCCGCCCAGGGCACGCCCGGCAGCAGCTCGCGCAGGAAGAAGAACACGAGCAGCGCAGTGAGCGCGGCGAAGAGCGCGCTCAGAAGCCTCATCAACTGCAGTTTGGCGAGCATGTTGCCGCCGCCGAGGAAGTAGGGAACCACCTGGAGCGCGTAATACAGCGGCGGCTCGGGTGAGGCGACGCCCGCGTATCCGGAGCCCCTGGTCGAGCGGCCGGCGTTGGCGTCCGCGGTGAGGATGCGCTGTTCAGCATCCGAGCCGATCGCGGACGCGGCGGGCGAGAAGCGCATTTCGTAGTAGTGCAGCCCGCGCAGCAGCAGCGTCTCCTGCGGGGAATACGGTCCCGGCTTGGTGCTCGGCAGCGTACCGGTTTCCGCGAGTTGCGCCACGTAAGCGAAATGGTCGACCTCATCCTTGCCCTGGAACGGCGGCGTGAGAAGCGACCAGACGCAGGCGTTCAACAGCGCGATCACGGCGCACACGCGGGCCGCCGTGGGCACGCGCCGGAGCACGGCGAGCGTCCCGTGCGACGGCGTGCCCAAGGAGCGAGTGACCCCCGCCTCAGTCGGTGCGGCGCCTCCGCGCTGCCCTCGTGGGACATCACGTGATGGGGTGTTAGCTCCAACCTGCTTCGATCGCCGCTTGCGAGCGGGAGCCGTGCTCACCGGTGGCCCTTCCAGTCAGGCGACACCCTCATCTCTTCACCGCCGTCACCGAGCGCGACTCTCATGACAGTTCTCGCAGCGCGTGCCGGATTGCGAGTGTTGCCGTGGCGGCCATCAGGGCCGCGGCCAGCAGCGCGATCCAGGTTCCCGTTATGGCACGGCCCAGGCCCATGCGCCGCGCGACCGCCACCATCCGCGACCACCACGAGCCGTTGCCGGCAGCCAGGTATTCGACCTCGATCCGGCCTGCGAGCGGTTCCCCTTCGGTTACCCCAACCCCGGGTTCGGAGAGATTTTTGCTCCTGGCCGAAACCGCCCTCAGCCTCGCGGGCGCTTCGGCGCCGAGGATCGTCACCGGCTCACTGTTGGGTCCGATCGCGAAGCAGAGAACCACGTTTGAGACCTCGTGCGGGAGCGGCGTGACCGGCACCGTCACCGATTGCCCCGTCCACGCGGCGCTATGAACGCCCGTGGCGAGTATCTGTGAGCCTTGGTACAGCGCGAGGTGCACCGGTGTCCCGTAGAACGCGCGCATCCACAGCCGCACGCCGACCACCCCGGCCGGCAGCGTTTCGTTGGTCTGACACACCACGAGATGGCTCGTTGTGAAGCCAATCGGCTCGTTTTCGCCGCGCCCCACCAGTTCGCGACCAACCGACCGCACGACGCGCGGCGGAGCGTCCGACAACGTGACAGCACCCACGACTGCCAGCAGGACCACCCCGAGGGCGATTGTGATCTTTGCATTGCCGACCGCCTTCGCGGTTTTCGTGATGAAACTGAACACGGCTCCGGTCAAACGCCTCACTTGATGGGGAAAGCGTTTGTATCAGAGGCCCGCGGCGCGGCGGATGGCGTGATCGCGTGTACCGACGGTCCGCCACAGCGCGCACCGAGGCTCCGTCCCAAATGCCTGCAAGAGAAGGGGTTTCAGCAGTGTGCGAGTACCCTGCGAGACGACGCAACGGTCGACAAAGTCACTAGACAATGTCTCCCATTCAGGGATACAGAAGGAATACTGTGGGATGCGCCGGGCCATCCAGGCCCGGCGCATCGCCACATCCCTGGCTATGCGCCGCGGGCAGCATAGCGCACTCCGGCAGAAGATGTCGCGCGATCGGATCTGATCGGATCGGCGGACCTTTCGGCCCCCGGGAGTGGAGGTCTACGGAGCCCCGAGCGGGGGCGCGAGGACCGGCGCCGACACACTCGTGCCGGTGGCCACTTCCCCCGCGGCCTCGGCCCCGATGAACGGCGTCAACGCGAAGTAGGCGGCTCGGGGCACCATCACTGGCAGTTCGGGCATGCGGCGTTGCAACGCGTGGTGAAGCATCAGCTCGAACAAGCCGCCGCCGATCGCCTGGACGGTGACATCCGGGACGCGCAGGCCGCCGGGGGTGTGCCCGGGGCCGGGGAGCAGCATCTGCGCGTAGGGGGTGGCGCCCTTGAAGGCCCGTGCCGTCGTGCGCTCGGTGGCAGCCAGCACGTCGATCATCGCCATGTGCGCGAACGCCGGCTCGCCGGCGAGGAAACCGAACAGCGCCTCGAGGCCGGCGCGGACGCCGTAGCGCCAGTCGGGCTGGGCGTCGTAGGCGCGCTCCACCAGGGCGAGCGCTTTGTCCTGGCCGATCTCGAAGGCGACGAGGAAGGCGTCCTCCTTGTCGCTGAAGTGTTCATAGAAGGCCTGCAGCGACACCGATGCCTCCGCGGCGATCCCCTCGACCGTGAGCGCCGCGTAGCCGCTGCGCGCCGTCAGGTTGGTGACGGCGTCGAGGATCCGATCGCGCTGGCTGTGCACGACGAAGCTTCTCGGCATCCCGTTCTCCCCGCGCGGCAGCCGACGCCGGCGGCTGGTGGCCGCGCCGAGCGAGAGGGATCCAGGTGCCCGCCCACCCCCGCCACCGGTCAGGTCGAGGTGCAGCTCCCGCGGCGTGGGGTCCACGAGCATCATGATCGACTCCGGCGCCGGCCAGTAGGAGGTTGCCCAGTTGACGAGGTCGGGCAGGCGTTTGCGCAGCTGTTTGCGTTCGCCGCGACGCAGGTGGGCGTAGATCACGTGCAGGATGCCACCCAGCACGCCGCGCAGGATCGGGTTGGGGATCGCGCCCGGACCCGCGGCCAGGCCGAGGCTTTCGCGCAGGATGTCTTCGTAGTGCACCACCAGCTGTTCGCGGCGCTCGATCCCGGCGGGGCCGGCCGCCCCGATCTCGACCATCAGCACGCGCAGCGCCTCCGGGCGCGCGGTCGCCAGCTCGATCAGCTCCGCGAGCGCCGCGTGCACGCCGTCCGGCAGACCCTGCGCGCGGCGGAACGCCCTCGCGACCCCGCGCAGGCCGACCGCTGCGATCGAGTCGTAGGTCGCCAGGAAGCACTCCTCCTTGTTGGCGAAGTGCTCGTAGAAGGCCTTGCGCGAGACGCCGGCGCGCCGGATCACGTCCGACACGGTGGTGGCGGCGTAGCCCTTCTCTCCGATCGCGTCGATCATCCCCTCCAGCAGGCGCGCCCGCTGATTGTTGGCGACCTGCTCGCGCGTGAGCGAGTGCGGCCCTCGCGGTAGCGCCGGCGTGGGGGCGATCCGCGGCTGTTCGAGCACTCCTGGCATACCGGGATTATCGCGCGCCGGCTCGATCGGCGCACGAGGCGTTTCTATCTGCCGGCTCGCGCTGACCTTAGCCATAGTTGAGGTTGAGATTATCGGGACTATCTAAAATCATAGATCGTAGAATCTACCTTCTCGAGCGCATTCGCGTCCCGGTCGTCTGGCCGAAGGGCGGATGCTGGCCGAAACGGGGATGCTCGCTGGAGGCGAGCGTCTCCCGGCTCCGGTCGCAGGTGCGTGTCCCCCGGCTTCGGTCCCCAGTCTTCGGTCGCTTCGGGCAACTCGAAAGCGCGACGCCGGCGCAGCCGATCTCCGCTACTGTCCAGCAACCGTATCGTCCACCGCCCATGTCCCGCTTCAGCGAGCCCCAGCACCCCGACTTCAGGCGCCTGAACGCCTCGCTGCGCTTCGACCGGCGCCTATGGCCACAGGACATCGAGCAGTCGCGCGCCCATATCTGGATGCTCGCCGAGCGCGGGATCATCTCGATCGAGGACCGCAACAACCTGATCGAAGCCGTGGAAGAGACCGAGGCCGAGCTGGCGCTCGGGATGTTCGCCTTCGAAGACGCCGACGAAGACATCCACACGGCGATCGAGCGCCGCGTCACCGAACTCGCGGGGCCGGTGGGAGGCAAGCTGCACACGGCGCGCTCGCGCAACGACCAGGTGGCGACCGACGTGGCGATGTTCGTGCGCGCGCAGGCGCGCGCCGCGCACGACTCCGTGGGGGAGCTGATGGGCGCGCTGCTGGCCCGCGCCGAGCAGCACATCGACTGGCCGCTGCCCGGCTACACCCACTCCCAGCGCGCGCAGCCGGTGTACCTCGGCCACCACCTGCTCGCCTACTTCTGGATGCTCGAGCGCGACCGCCAGCGCTTCGCGTTCGCGCTCGAACAGGCCGGGCGCCTGCCGCTCGGCGCCGGCGCGCTGGCGGGCGTCAACTTCGACACCGACCGTCGCTCCGTGGCCCGCCAGCTTGGCTTCCACGACATCGTGCCCAACTCGATCGACGCGGTTGCCAACCGCGACTTCGCGCTCGATTATCTGTACGCGGCCACCACCTGCGCCACCCACCTCTCGCGTCTCGGCGCCGAGCTTGTGCTGTGGTCGAGCTCGGAGGTGGGCTTCTGCGAGCTGCCGGACGCATGGTCGTCGGGCAGCTCGATCATGCCGCAGAAGAAGAACCCCGACGCGGCCGAGCTGCTGCGCGCCAAGGCGCCCCGCATCCTCGGGCACCTGACCGCGCTGCAGGGGGTGCTGCACGCGCTGCCGCTCACCTACAACAAGGATCTGCAGGAGGACAAGGAGCACCTGTTCGACACGGCGGACACGCTGGAGCTCGCCCTGATCGCGGCGCGCGGGATGATCGAAGGGGTGCGCTTCAAGCGTGAGCCGATGGCGGAGGCCGCCTCCGAAGAGATGCTCGGCGCGACCGACATAGCCGACATGCTGGTGCGCCACGGGGTGCCCTTCCGCCAGGCGCATGGCATCCTCGCCGGGCTGGTGCGCGCGGCGCTCGATGCGGGCAAGAGCCTCTCCGAGCTGAGCGCCGCAGAGCTCGCCGCGCACAGCCCGGTGCTGGGCGAGTACAGCGAGGAGTACCAGGCGCTGCTGACTCAGAGCTCATGGCTGGAGAGCAAGGTCTCCGAGGGCGGCACCGCCTCGGGCCGCCTTCAGGAGCAATTGGCGCTCGCGCGCGGCGTGCTCACCCACCCACCCGCGGAAGCATCGAACGACCCCTGGGATTGACGTGCCCGGAGCACCCGCCGCCCCCGGCTTCGCCGTGCGCGCGCCGCGCAGCCCGGCGCCGGGCGCGCTGCCGGTCGAGTTCTACCGGCGCCCGGTGCTGGAGGTGGCCCGGGATCTGATCGGCTGCGTCGTCGAATACCGCGCCGCCGCCGGCATGATCGTCGAGACAGAGGCCTACCACGAGTACGAGCCGGCCTGCCACGCCTACGTCGGGCTCACCCCGCGCACCCGCACGCTGTTCGGCGGCCCCGGCCGCGCCTACGTCTACCGCTCCTACGGCATCCACGCGCTGCTGAACGCGGTCTGCGAGGAGCAGGGCGTGGGCGCCGCGGTGCTGATCCGCGCGCTGGAGCCGCTGCGCGGGGTGGGGCGGATGCGCGAGCGCCGCGGGCTGCACCGCCGCGAGGATCTCTGCTCGGGCCCGGGCAAGCTCACCGTGGCGCTCGCGATCGGGTTGCTGCACAACGACAGCGACCAATCGCGGGACCTTATTCTTCATGCCTCGCTGCCCGAAGGTTGGACTCCGCCCGCGAAAGATGTCCTCTACCACCTTGAGCCGCACAGCACCTATCCTGCGCAGATTTTCCTGACCGCGCCCACGACCCCCAAAGACGCGCCCCCGCAGCAGTTGCGCTGGAGCATGACAGACGGCGGAAAGGCGGCTGGAGACGTCGCCCTCACCGTCTATATGGAATTCAACGGAGTTCCGCAGTAGCCGCCTATAATGTTTGGGCGAGGTGCCGGGATGAAAAGTAATAGCGATTGGCAGAACCGATTGGGG